>JAAYOE010000017.1 GCA_012520455.1 Tissierellia bacterium | reverse complement strand
ATAAAGAGAATTATAACCGGCAGGATACCTCCGGGTGTAGACCTGATAAGGGGAATCAAAGAAATATGCAGGGAATTTAAGGTTAAACACGGCTATATTCCAATGATTATCGGAAGTCTTGAAAACCTGACCATAATTTATGCAGTACCTGATGAAACTAAAAAGCTAAATATCAAGTACAGCGAAAACACAATAATTGAAGGACCTTTAGAACTCCTCCATGCTCAAGGCTTAATCGGTGAAGATGAAAATTCGGACTTATCCGTCCATGTTCATATCCTCGTAAGCGACAGGTATATGAGGGTGTTCGGAGGTCATTTGGTTGAAGGGGGCAGCAAGGTTGCTGCCACGGCAGAAATTGTGATACATGAGATAAAAGATACAAAGTATATTCGGAGCTTTGACGAAGAAACCGGCTTTAATCTGTTCAAAGCAGAATAATAATTGACATTGTCATTTGATAGGAGGATAAATAATGGCTTACAAGAAAGAATTATTAGAGAAGTTTTATTACACCATGGTAAAAATTCGAAAATTTGAAGAAACTGTTGAAAAATATTTTTTAGACGGACAAATACCGGGCTTTGTGCACTTATACATAGGGGAAGAAGCGATAGCAACGGGTGTTTGTGCCGGCCTGACAAATGAAGATTATATTCAGAGCACCCACAGGGGGCACGGCCATACAATTGCCAAGGGGGCTGATGTTAACCGGGCCATGGCCGAAATTTTCGGCAGGAAAACAGGTTTTTGCAAAGGCAAGGGGGGTTCCATGCACATAGCTGATTTTTCTGTGGGCATGCTTGGGGCCAACGGTGTAGTCGGAGGCGGTTTTAACATTGCAACGGGAGCTGCCTTGGCTATCAAAAAACAAAAAAGAGATAATGTATCCGTTGTGTTTTTTGGAGACGGAGCATCAAACAGGGGCACCTTTCATGAAGCATTAAATATGGCATCTGTTTGGAAACTTCCCGTAATATTTGTTTGTGAAAACAATCAATGGGCATCCACAACTCCATACAGAACAACCACATCTGTCGAAGATATTTCCGCCAGGGCGGCAGGATACAGTGTGGCATCAAAAATTGTGGACGGCAATGATGTATTTGATGTATATGAAGGATTTCAAGAAGCCTTGAAGCACGTCAAGGCAGGCAAGGGACCCTTTTTCTTAGAGGCCAAGACTTACAGGATAAAAGGCCATTTTGTAGGTGATCCCGAGATGTACAGAACAAAGGAAGAAGTTCAAAAAGTTTATGACGAGAATAATCCTATAACAAGGTTTGAGCAAAAGGTCCTGAAGGATAAGATGCTGTCGGAAGCCGACTTGGAGGCAATCAAAAACAAGGTGGAGACTGAAATAAAAGAGGCTCTAAAATTTGCACTGGACAGTGAGTTCCCGGAACCGTCAGAAATATATGATGATTTGTATGTGTAGGAGGGCAAAATGAGACAAATAACATTTTCGCAAGCAACATTAGAAGCAATGGCTGAAGAAATGAGAAGAGATGAAAGAATCTTTGTCATGGGCGAAGATATAGTCAGACAAGGCGGAATTTTCGGTCAATTCAAAGGCTTGCCCGATGAGTTCGGAGACAGGATCATGGATACTCCCATTTCGGAAACAGCTATAGTAGGAAGCTGTATAGGAGCTGCCTTAGCGGGATTGAGACCGGTTGCAGACATGCACTTTGCAGATTTCATGGGTGTGGCTATGGATGAAATCTTTAATCAAATGGCCAAGATCAGGTATATGTTTGGCGGCCAGACTACTGTTCCCATGGTTATCAGGGCTCCGGACGGCTTGTCTATAAGTGCTGCAGCACAGCATTCTCAAAGTATTGAAGCATGGTTTATGAATATTCCGGGGCTAAAAGTAGTTTCCCCTTCAAACCCTGAAGATGCCAAGGGCTTATTAAAAGCTGCACTTAGAGATGATAATCCTGTTATATATTTTGAAAATAAAATCTTATACCGGGAATCCGGTCCCGTTCCGGACGGGGAAGTTTTTGTTCCTATAGGAAAGGCCAAGTTAGTTAAAGAAGGTAAGGATATTACTATTATTTCGTATTCTATCGGTATGAAGACAGTTTATGAAATAGATAAACTATTGGAGAAGGATGGCATTGAAGCTGAAATAATTGACCTGAGGACCTTAGTTCCTTATGACAGGGATGCCATACTGAATTCCGTAAAGAAAACCCACAGACTGGCACTTGTACATGAGGCGGTAAAACAAGGGGGGGTTGGTTCCGAAATAGCAGCATTTGTAGCAGAAGAAGCTCTTGAATACTTGGATGCCCCCATACTGAGGTTTGGTGCCCCCTTCACCCCTGTTCCTTTTTCACCTCCCCTGGAAAATGAGTATAGAATGAAACCAAACAAGATAGCTGAAGCCATCAGGAAGGTAATAAAATAAAAGGAGGGTGAATATGGCTCGAGAATTAGTAATGCCAAAGTTAGGCTTAACCATGACCCAAGGTACGGTAACCAAATGGTATTTTAATGAAGGTGACAGGGTTAAAGAGGGAGACATACTGTATGAAGTCGAAACCGATAAACTGACCAATAAAATTGCAGCAGATACCGAAGGAGTCTTAAGAAAGATATTTGTCCATACAGGTGAAACCGTACCCGTAAAGTCCCTTTTAGGCATTATTGGCGGTGAAGATGAAGATATATCAGACTTAGTAAATTCAGCCGAAAAGCCGGACGATAAAACAGAGATTGAAACTGCTGAAGAAGCTCCAGCCGCCACAGAAAAAGAAGTTACGGTCAATAAAGGCGATTATGTTTTAGCTACACCCTATGCAAAAAAAATAGCAGTGGAAAGAAATATTGACTTATCAAAAATTAATCCCACGGGCTACAAGGGAGTAATACTTGCCAAGGATCTTGACCAATATAAGGAAACAAAGATAAAGGCAACGCCTACGGCAAGAAAAATGGCGGAACAAAGAGGAATTGACTTAGCAGATATTTATGAAGGAGTAAGAATCAGAAAATCCGATATACTTGCACTTGAAGAAAAACAAGGGGCAGTTCCTGATATAGAAGTCCAAGAAACAAGCACCATGAGGAAAATTATCGCCCAAAGGTTGAAATCAACCTGGGCAGGTACACCCATGGTCACATTCAACATGGAAGCTGATATGACAGAGTTTATTGCCCTTCGTGAAAAATTAAAGCCAATCTACCTTCGAGACGGTTTAAAACTCACTTACAATCATCTTATTATGAAGGTACTGGCAAAACTCTTGGTTAAATACAGAGACTTAAATGCCAGCTTTGAAGATGATAAGATAATTTATCACAACAATGTGAACTTAGGTATAGCAGTAGATGTGGAAGGGGGGCTCCTGGTTCCCAATGTAAAAGGCATTGAAAAAATGACTTTGAGGGAAATTTCATCAGAGACCGAAAAACTCATAGAAAATGCCAGGACAAACCAATTAAACCCCGATGATTTAACCGGAGGAACATTTACGATTACAAACATCGGCATGTTTGGCATGGATTCATTTACTCCCATCATCAACAAACCTGAGGTTGCTATTTTGGGTATAAACAAAATTGCAGATAAGGCTGTAGTCATAAATAAGGAAATTACAATAAGACCCATTATGAACTTAAGCTTAACCACAGACCATAGCTTGGTTGATGGGGCCTTATCAGCCAGATTCCTGAAGGAAATTGTTGACATGATAGAAAATCCCTATTTATTGCTTTAGCTGTTATGATAAGCATGTTTAATACCGGCTTCTACCTTTCCTCTTGATTATATAAAATAAGGATAATTGATATCAGTATCAATTATCCTTATTACTTATAAGGGATAGGACGGGTTGACAGGAGGAATACTTTGTGGTACAAATTTTGGGGACGGTTCTTTTCGTTCTCCAAAATTTGTCAGTAAGTGGCGAAAAACCAAGTTGCTGTAATAGGTTTACATATTAAAATTATGTAAACCTATTAGGCGCGCTCTAATCATTGATAATCAATAAGGGGTTTACATAAATATTTTTATGTAAACCATGGGAAAAAGGAGGGTTTACATAAATAAATTATGTAAACCAAAATGCAGGTCAAATAAATAAGGAATATCAATACTTAAATAAAAAAGGTTTACATAAATATTTTTATGTAAACCAAAAATAAGGGAAAAACAAATAAAAGCATATAAAAAGGTGGCATTATGAGTTTAATACCAAAAGGCTGTCATTCTTCGTGGAATAAATTTTTAACTGATGAAATTGTAATGGAATTAGACAGTATAGAAAGAAAAATAGGAAGCAACATAAATCCTGCTCCCGACAAGGTATTGCGGTTTATGCAATGCAACTTAGATGATATAAAGGTTGTAATATTGGGACAAGACCCATATCCTGAAAAGGGGAAGGCCACAGGCCGGGCCTTTGAGGTGGGTGATCTGGTCTCCTGGAATCAAAAATTCAGGCAGGTATCCCTGAAAAACATAATAAGGCTGATACATAAGGATTACAATGGAATCACCGAGTATAAGGACATAAAAAAATTTTCTCAAATTCAAAAAGAAATAGAAGAAGGAAAGTTCTTTATACTTCCTCCAAATGAGATTTTTGAATCTTGGGAGAAACAAGGAGTGCTTTTACTGAATACATACTTGTCGGTGGAAGCAGGCATAAGCGGAAGCCATATATCCATTTGGGAAAGCTTCAGCCGGGACTTGTTAAAATTTATCTCTGAAGAAAACAGAAACATCAGCTGGTTTTTATGGGGAAAGATGGCGGAAGACAAGAAGAGGTATATTAAGTACGGCAAATTTTATACAAGCAGGCATCCCATGATGTGTTCGGAATTATACGAAGATGATTTTTTAAGAAGTAAATGCTTTAAGGATACTATGACCATAATCAACTGGAAAGGGTAGAAAAGAAATAATATAAGCTCCTGCAAGGGAGTTTTTTTGTTGCAAGAAAAAATATTTTAATTGCAATCCTGCCCCCGCTTAAAACCGTGGACAAATGCAAGAAATCGATAATAAATTGCAAAATTAGTCCATAAATATGCAAAACAACCTGTAAAACAAAGATTTAATGAATTAAACACTTGACATAATTGCAGTTTACTAATATAATTGCTTTCATAAATAAAAAGATTAAAAAACATAAAACGCAATTTGAAAAAAATAAATTGCAATATTGGAGGTTGTGATGAAATATAATCCTGTGGACGTTATTAAGCCAAAACTGTACAAGGAGGTATTTCCTTACGAAGAAATACCAAAAATAAAATTTAATAATATTCAGCTTCCCATGAATATTCAGGACAATATATGGATAACCGACACCAGCTTCAGGGACGGGCAGCAGTCCATGACAAACATGGATACAGGCCAGATGGTTAAGATCTTCGACTTGCTCCATGAATTAGACAAGGGCTCGGGAATCATCAGACAGACTGAGTTTTTCCTGTATTCGCAAAAAGACAGGAAGGCTGTTGAAGAATGCATGAAGAAGGGATATGAATTCCCTGAAATCACTTCATGGATAAGGGCAAACAAGGAAGACTTCAATTTGGTTAAGTCAATGGGAATAAAAGAAACGGGAATACTGATGTCCTGCTCTGATTATCACATATTCAAAAAGCTGAACAAAACAAGGTCCGAAGCCATGAAAATGTATTTGGATATTGCCTATGCAGCCTTGGAAAACGGGATAGTTCCCAGATGCCACTTTGAGGATATAACGAGAGCCGATTTTTATGGTTTCGTCCTTCCTTTGGCTAAAAATTTGATGGAAATGAGGAGGGAAAGCAAAATAAACGTAAAAATCCGAGCTTGCGATACCTTGGGTTTGGGAGTATCTCATGTGGGTGTTGAGCTTCCCAGGAGCGTTCCGGCTCTAATCCACGGACTTACCTACTATGCCGGTGTTCCTTCGGAATCCATTGAGTGGCATGGCCACAATGATTATTATGCATCCGTGACCAATTCAACAACTGCATGGCTTTATGGAGCTTGTTCCGTCAATACAACCTTGTTCGGTATCGGTGAAAGGGTGGGCAACACCCCTCTTGAAGCTATGATTATGGAATATGCTCAAATTAAGGGCAATGTTAAGTCGATGGATTTAAAAGTAATCAATGAAATAGAAGAATATTTCGAAAAAGATCTCAATTATAAAATACCTCCCAAAACCCCCTTTGTAGGGAGTGAATTTAATGTTACCAAGGCCGGGATTCATGCAGATGGTCTTTTGAAGGACGAAGAGATCTATAACAGCTTCGATACGAAAAGAATACTAAACAAACCCCCTTTAGTGGCAATTAACTCCTATTCGGGAATAGCAAGCTTAGCTTATTGGATCAATAGCTACTACGGACTGAAAGGCAACGACAGGATAGAGAAAAATGATGAGAGGTTAATAGCCATAAAAAATGAGATAGATGAAGAATATGAAAAGGGGAGAACCAGCAATATATCAAATGCAGAAATGGAAAGCCTGTCAAACAAATATATTTTCTCTTACCTTAATACCGAAGAAGCGATATAGGAGGAGATATGAAATTAACATTAGCGGAAAAAGTAATTAAAAACCACCTGATATCCGGTGAAATGATACCGGGCAGGGAAATCGGGATAAGAATAGACCAAACCTTAACCCAGGATTCTACGGGCACAATGGCATATTTGCAGTTTGAAGCAATGGGAATTGACAGGGTAAAAACAAAGCTGTCCGTGGCCTATATTGACCACAACATGCTTCAGTCGGGACCAGAAAATGCCGATGACCACCTTTATATTAAAACAGTTGCCAAAAAGCACGGAATTTACTTTTCTAAGCCGGGCAACGGCATATGCCACCAGCTCCACTTAGAGAGATTTTCTGTTCCCGGTGACACCCTCTTAGGGTCTGACAGCCACACTCCAACCTGCGGGGGAGCAGGCATGCTGGCTATGGGAGCAGGAGGCTTGGATGTGGCAGTTGCTATGGCAGGCGGTGAATACAATATTGTAATGCCTGCCATTGTGAATGTGGAATTGAAGGGGAGGCTAAAAAAGTTTGCTTCCGCAAAGGATGTAATACTTGAAGTCCTAAAGCATTTTACCGTCAAAGGGGGAGTTAATAAAATATTTGAATATACCGGGGATGGGGTTAAAAGCCTTTCTGTTCCCGAAAGGGGAACCATAGCAAATATGGGCGCAGAGCTTGGAGCTACTGCTTCCATCTTCCCTTCTGATGAAAGAACCTTGGAATTTCTTAAGGCTCAGGGGAGGGAGATGGACTTTGTAGAATTATCGGCAGATGAAGGGGCGGTTTATGCTGAGAAAATAACTATTGATTTAGACCGATTAGAGCCTAATATTGCATTACCTCATTCACCTGATGCTGTGGTTCCGGTGAGCCGGGTCCGGGGTAAAAAAATCACCCAGGTTGCCATAGGCAGCTGTACCAATTCGTCATATGTGGACCTGATGAAGGTTGCCAATATACTTGACGGCCGCAGGGTCCATGAAAATGTATCCTTGGTAGTATCTCCCGGCTCAAGACAGGTTCTTTCAATGCTGGCACGAAACGGTGCCCTTGCTAAAATAATAGCTTCGGGTGCCAGGATTCTTGAGTGCGGCTGCGGTCCCTGCATAGGCATGGGACAGGCTCCAAGCACCAATGGTGTATCCCTCAGGACCTTTAACCGCAATTTTAAGGGAAGGTGCGGGACGGAGTCAGCCCAAGTTTATTTGGTTAGTCCGGAGGTGGCTGCCTTCTCTGCGATAAAAGGTTACATTGCCGGCAGGGAAGATTTTGACGAAAATGTTGATTTAAATATAGAGATGCCTGAAGAATTCTTGGTCAATGACAATATGATAATAAGTCCGGCTGTGAATTATAAGGATATTGAGGTCATAAGAGGACCTAACATAAAACCTTTCCCTAAGAACAAGAGCTTGGAAGATATTACGGGGGGAAAAGTTTTGATAAAGGTTGGGGATGATGTCACAACGGATGCAATAATGCCTTCAAATGCAAAGCTTCTTCCTTACAGGTCCAACATACCCTATTTATCGGAATTCTGCTTTTCGCTGATAGACAAAGACTTTCCTCAAAGGGCAAAGGAAAACGGGGGAGGAGTCATACTTGCAGGGAAAAACTACGGCCAAGGCTCAAGCAGAGAGCATGCTGCCCTGGCCCCCCTGTATTTAGGAGTCAAGGCTGTAATAGCAAAATCCTTTGCCAGGATTCATAAGGGCAATTTAATCAACAACGGCATAATTCCCTTAACATTTGTTAACGAAGAGGATTATGAGGGGATAGACCTGATGGATGAAATAATTATTTACGACCCCTTGTCCCAATTAAAAAATGATATTGTCACAGTTGAGAATAAAACAAAGAATAAAACCTTTAAAACAAGACCTGAACTGTCGGAAAGGGCCGTGGAGATACTTAAGGCCGGAGGTCTTTTGAACTTCATGGCCGGGGTGGCAAAATGAAAAGAAGGATAACATTTATTCCCGGAGACGGGATAGGGTTGGAAATAATGTATGCGGCAAAAGAAATAATAGATGCGGCTACAGACAATATTGAATGGGAAGAAGCGGCGGCGGGAAAAACTGCTCTTGAAAAATATGGTGCTTTAATACCGGAAGATACCATCAAAAGCATAGAAAAGAACAAGATAGCCTTTAAGGGCCCCATTACTACACCTGTGGGCAGGGGATTCAGGAGTGTCAACGTAGAACTTAGGCAGAGGTTTAATTTATATGCCAATATAAGACCTGTAAAGTCCTATGAAGGCGTTGACTCCCTTTATAAGAATGTGGATCTGGTTATCGTAAGAGAAAATACCGAAGATTTATACAAGGGAATTGAGCACATGGTTACCCCTGATGCCGCAGAGAGCATAAAAATAATCTCTAAGGATGCAAGCGAAAGAATAGTCGACTACGCCTTCAAGTTAGCATTAAAAGAAAAGAGAAGCAAGGTAACACTGACCCATAAGGCAAACATAATGAAATTGACTGACGGATTGTTTTTAGAATCCGGCAGGAGAATAGCAGCAAAATATCCCCATGTTGAATTTGAAGATGTGATTGTGGATGCAATGGCAATGAAGTTAGTCATGAATCCTCACGCCTATCAGGTTATTGTTGCACCAAACTTATACGGAGATATATTATCGGATTTAGCATCCGGCTTAATTGGAGGCTTGGGAATGGCACCAAGTGCCAACATCGGGGACGATACAGCCATATTTGAACCCGTTCACGGCTCGGCACCGGATATAGCCGGACAAAACATTGCAAATCCTTCTTCGGCAATTTTAACCGGCATTCTCATGCTTAGGTATATTGGGGAAGACAGGGCTGCCCTCAATGTTGAAAATGCCCTGAAAGCTGTCCTGAGAAACAAAAAACACCATACCAAAGACATAGGCGGACCTTTAACCACAAGTGAATTTAAAGAAGAAGTGCTTTTAAATCTGTCATAAGATTTATTGCTGCTATAAATATTAAGATTTATTAAGAAATTAAAAATCCCTTGTAATTTCAACGAGGGATTTTTTTTCTGGTGTTTGACAAATTTTGATAACATTTTCAAAGCCGCCATATTCCAATAATATTATGTGTTGGCTTCCAATATTAACTATATATAGTATTTGATTGACATATTTTGTGGTTACTGCTACAATATGTAGTACAACATATAATAACAGGGAGATAAGGGATATGATTAGGATACTGAAAAGAACCGGAAACTTTGTTGATTTTGACGGCGGTAAAATCACCAATGCCATAATTAAGGCAATGAAAGAGACAAAGGATGGGGTTGATGAAGAATTAGCCGAAGAAATAAGCCTGAAAATAGAAAAGGAGCTATCAGATAAAAATTTTCCCATACCTGTAGAAATGGTCCAGGATTTGGTTGAGAATCACCTTATGGACAGCGTCAGAAAGGATGTTGCCAAGAAGTACATATTATACAGGTATGAGAGGGATAAGTCTCGGGATTCCAGAAAGAGAAGGGATACCAAGCTCTTAAGCGAAGAATTTATCAGCAAGTACAAACATATAGGTTCACATATGAATCAACTTGGAAGCTTTGTTTATTACAGAACCTATTCAAGATGGCTCCCTGAAGAAAGAAGGAGAGAATACTGGTGGGAAACGGTAAGAAGGGCCGTTGAATACAACTGCAGCTTAGTACCCACGAAAAGAGAAGAAGCAGAAGAGCTGTATGATAACATATTCCACTTAAGGCAGTTTTTGTCGGGCAGGACATTTTGGGTTGGGGGGACACCCGTTTCATACAACTACCCCATGGCTAATTTTAACTGCGCATTTGAAATAATTAATGATTTCCATTCATTCAGGGACTTATTTTACCTACTGATGATAGGATCGGGAGTAGGGGTAAGGATACTAAAAAGCGACATTGAGCAGCTTCCCAAAGTGAGGGGAAATTACAAAATAATTCATGAAGATTACACTCCCGTTGAAAAATCCAAGAGAGAAGATAACACAAGCGTAGAATTCAGCCACAATAATTCTGTAAGAATAACCGTGGGCGACAGCAAGGAAGGATGGGTCCAGTCTCTTGACTATTTCTTCAGCTTCATCACCTCAAGCGAATACAGGAATATTAACACCATAATAATTAACTACAACAATGTAAGACCCAAGGGGGAAGTGTTGAAAACCTTTGGAGGGACTGCCAGCGGTCACTCAAGCATGAAAAACATGTTTACAAAGATAGACATGGTTGTCAAAAAGCGAAGTGCCATTGAAGGCAAGGACAGGTTTAAGCTGAGACCTATCGACTGTCTTGATATTGCAAACATAATCGGGGAGAATGTAGTGGTCGGCGGTGTCAGAAGGACTGCGGAAATCATGCTTATCGACTATGATGACACGGAATGTATCGAAGCCAAAAGCAAGCTCTATAAGCAGATAGACGGCCAGTGGATAGTTGATAAGGATATCATCCACCGGTCAATGAGCAACAATTCCATTTATTACAGGAAAAAACCCACTCGTGACCAGTTAAAGTGGCAAATTGAGCAGATGCGGTATTCCGGAGAGCCGGGATGGGTCAATGAAGAGGCGGGCAGAAAAAGAAGGGACAATATGAACGGGGTTAATCCCTGCGGCGAAATACTCTTAGACAACAAGGGGCTTTGCAATCTGACAACCGTAAATGTTTATGCCTTTGTGGATGAAAAGGGAAACTTGGATGAAAGGGGACTTTTAAGGGCCCAGCGGCTGTCGGCAAGGGCGGCTTACAGGATGACCTGTGTGGAGCTTGAATTATCTCAGTGGGACAGGGTTCAGCAGAGAGATAAGCTGACAGGATGCTCCCTTACTGGGTGGCAGGACATGGTCAATGCCGTAGGCCTTGACAGGAACCAGCAGGCGGCATTATTAAGAAAATTAAGAGATGCGGCCAACAGTGAAGCAGAGAGATATGCCGCAGAAATCGGTGAAAAGGCACCCCTCTTAGTTACTACCATAAAACCTGAAGGTACCTTATCCCAGCTTCCGGGAGTGTCCAGCGGTGTTCATTATTCACATGCTCCGTATTTTTTAAGGAGAATAAGAATAAACAGCCACGACCCCTTGGTTAAGGTGTGTGAAGAATTGGACTACCCCATATATCCGGAAGTAGGCCAGGATATTAAAACATGTACCACAAAGGTTATTGAGTTTCCTCAGAAGGCTCCCGCCGGAAAGACTAAGTATGATGTAACGGCGATAGAGCAGCTGGAAAACTATAAACTCTTCATGGAAAATTACGTTCAACATAACTGCTCAATCACAGTCCATGTAAGAGAGCATGAATGGGAAGAGGTTGAACAGTGGGTATGGGATAATTGGGATGATATTGTTGCCCTAACCTTCCTTTCATTGGATGACAGCTTTTATCAGCTCATGCCTTACGAAGCCATAACCGAAGAAGAATACAACAAGAGGGTTAAAGAAATGAAGCCTTTTATACCGTCCCTATTAAGCAAGTATGAAGTCCAGGAAGAAGCCCTGGATGTGGGAAATGACGGCTGCGACAATGGAATTTGTCCTATAAGATAAAAACCTTAGCCTTAATAAAGGTCCCGAGGTATAACCTTGGGACTCTTTTAATTATTGTCGGATATTGTGATTGTTATGGAAAATATTCTTTGTTATAATATTGATAAAGGCCGAATTATCGAAGATGCGGACTTTTTACCCATAAAATTCATAAAGAAGGAAGTTTAAGATATGGAAGTCATAATTAAAAACAATTATCAAGAAATGAGCCGGCTGGCGGCAGATTATTTGATAAATATGGTTAAGGAGAAAGATGATGCAATAATAGGCCTCCCCACCGGGTCAACCCCCTTAGGAATGTATAAAGAAATAATTAACAGCTGCAAGGGGATGATTTCATTTCAAAAGGTCCGAACATTCAACTTGGATGAATATGTAGGATTGGACAGAAAAAACATAAACAGCTACCGTTATTTTATGGACGAAAACTTATTTTCTCACATAGATATAAAAGAAGAAAACATACACATTCCAAATGGGGTTGCAGAGGATTTGGAACAGGAGTGCGCGGATTATGAGGAGCTTTTAAAAAAAACGGGCAGGATGGATATTATATATCTTGGGATAGGCCAGAACGGCCACATAGGTTTTAATGAGCCGGGAGAGTTTTTTGAACCCTACACCCATATAGTAAGGCTTACAGAGGATACGATAAATGCTAATAAAAGATTTTTTGACAGTTTGGACAGGGTACCGAAAACTGCCATAACCATGGGCATTAAAACAATTTTGTCGGCTAAAAAAATAATATTATTGGCATCGGGCAGGTCAAAGGCAGAAGCAATATTTAAAACAGTAAAAGGAAAAATTACTCCCCGGGTTCCTGCTTCCATATTGCAGCTCCATGATGACGTAACCTTGATTATTGATGAAGACGCTGCAAAATTAATGTAATATTAATGTTAGAAATCAGCCGAAAGTGGTATAATAATACTAATGATTCTCAGGAGTTAAAATGTTTGATATACAGGAAGAATTGAAGGCCCTGCCCGATAACCCCGGCGTTTACCTGATGAAAAATGCCTTTGGAGAAATAATTTATGTGGGTAAGGCTAAAAATTTAAAAAAAAGAGTGAGACAATACTTTCAATCCAAAAATCATATACCCAAAATTCAGGCTATGATAAAAAATATTTCTGAGTTTGAGTATATTATTACGGATAATGAAGTGGAAGCCCTGATATTAGAAGCAAATTACATAAAAAAATACAGGCCTAAATACAATACCCTCTTAAGAGATGACAAACAGTACCCATATATTAAAATATCCGTTCAGGAAAAATACCCTAGAATTTACAAGGTAAGAGAGGTAAAAAAGGACGGGGCAAAATATTTCGGGCCTTATCCCAGCGCCTATGCGGTAAATGAGATAATAGACATCATCGGGGACCTTTTCAAGCTTAGAAAATGCTCTTTAAAGCTTGACGGCACAAAGAAATGTCAAAGGCCTTGCATGTACTACCATATAAAGAGGTGTACTGCACCATGTATGGGAAACGTTGACATAAAAGAATACCGGGAGGAAGTAAAAAAGGCTGCGGACTTTCTTACCGGGGGCGAAGATATAATAAAGTCTTTAAAGGAAAAAATGCTCAAGGCTTCTGAAAATATGGAATACGAAGAAGCTGCCGGATACAGGGACAGGATTAAAGCCTTAGAAGTGATCTCGCAAAAACAAAAAATAGCTTCTGCAGCCGGTATTGACCAGGATGTCATCGGAAGCGCCATCGGGATCGATGAAGCCTGCATGCTGATTTTCTTCATACGAAACGGTAAAATTACAGGAAGTGAGCATTATTTACTCACTAATATCGAAAGTGAAACAAGAGAGCAAATAATAAGTTCGTTTCTGACTCAATTCTATACGGGGACGGTATATATACCTAAAGAAATATACATTGAGACCGAAATAGAAGACATGGAGGTTTTTGAGGAACTTTTATCACAAAAAAGAGGAAACAAGGTTAGCTTGAGGGTACCCCTTAAAGGGGAAAAGAGCATGCTTATAAAAATGATTAAGAAAAATGCTCTTGAAATATTGGAAAAAGGAAGTCAGAGAATAAAGAAAAATATTGAGGAAAGCTTGAAAGCGATTGAAGGGCTGAAGAATTTACTAAGCTTAGACAAGATACCCGAAAGAATTGAAGCTTATGACATTTCTAATATACAAGGGGTTCAATCAACAGGTTCAATGGTCGTATTTGAAAAGGGGATGCCCAGCAAAAGCAATTACAGGCGGTTTAGAATAAAGACCGTGGAAGGCCCCAATGATTACAAAAGCATGGAAGAAGTGTTGGAAAGAAGAATTAACAGGGGCTTAAGCGAAGAAAAGAAGGGCTTCCATAAAATGCCGGACTTGATTTTAGTTGACGGAGGAAAGGGACAGACTAAGATAGCGGAAGAAGTCGTAAGTAATTTTGGTTTAAGGATTCCTGTTTGCGGCATGATTAAGGATGAAAAGCATATTACAAGGGGCTTGATATTTCAAAACAAGGAAATTGAGCTTAAGAAAACGGATGCGGTTTATCAATTGATTTACAGGATTCAGGAGGAAGCTCACCGGTTTGCAATTGAGTATCACAGGAATTTAAGAGACAAGACCTTGTTTAAATCAGAGCTTGATAATATTGAGAACATCGGGGAAAAGAGAAAAATAAATTTATTAAAAAAATTCGGGTCTGTTGAAAATATAAAAACCAAAAGCGTGGAAGAACTTTTATCGGCAGCAGGCATGAATATCAAAGCAGCAGAATCTGTATACAATTATTTTCACAAGAAAGAAACTTAGGGATATTATGATTACTTAATATATAAAGGGATGGTAGGATATGCAGTATGTAAAGCTTGAAGATTTAGTGGCTTTTACGGAAATAGAGCCGGTTTATTATCCGGAAGACGTTCAGTCCAGAATATATACCCCCGACATAGTCAGACCGGGGCTTCAGATGGCGGGATACTTTGAATGGTTTTCCTTTGAGAGGGTTCAGGTAATGGGGAAGGCAGAAACCCTCTACCTGAAAACCTTGGATGAAAAGGTAAAAAATGAAAGATTGGATAAATTTTTCAGCTTCCCCATACCGGCATTGATTGTGGCTAATGAAATGGAAGTTGATGACATCATTATTCGCTATGCAAAAAAATATAAAAGACCGGTTTTTAAATCAAGTCAAAGAACAGATAAGTTAGTCAATATAATGATTAACTTCCTTGAAGAGGAATTAGCCGAAGAGACAACCCTCCACGGGGTTTGCCTGGAAGTGTTCGGGGTGGGGGTATTCATAAGGGGCAAAAGCAGCATCGGAAAAAGCGAGACTGCCTTGGAACTGATAAACAGAGGCCACAGGCTTGTTGCCGATGATGCCGTAATCATCAAAAAGGTTGAGGGAGGACTTAAGGCAACTTGTCCCGAATTAACCAGGCACCTGATGGAAATCAGGGGTATAGGCATACTTGATATCCAGCATCTGTTCGGGGTAGGCTCCATCAGGATTGAGCAGTTCATAGAATTGGTGGTTGATTTGGAAGAGTGGGATGACAATAAGGAGTATGACAGAATCGGCAAGGATGAAGAATACACGGAGATATTAGGCATCAAGGTACCCAAGGTAATCATTCCGGTAAAACCCGGGAGAAATACTTCTGCAATCATTGAGATAGCTGCCAAGAATTACAGGCAAAAACTCCTTGGTTTCAATCCCCTAGAAAGCTACAACAAGAAATTTCGAAGCCTGATTCAAAAACAGTAAGGCGATTTTTCTTGTTGCAATAAATATGCATTTACGATATAATTTAATGAGTATTGGTCTTAATAATCAATATTCATGGTCACAATTAATAAATAGGAGGATATACAAATGTCAAAAGTTATGAAAACTATGGACGGAAATACGGCTGCAGCGTATATAGCGTATGCATTTACCGAAGTAGCGGCTATTTTCCCCATAACACCTTCATCACCTATGCCTGAGCTTATTGACGAATGGGCGGCACATGGGCAGAAAAACATCTTTGGACAGACGGTAAGAGTAACCGAGCTTGAATCAGAAGCCGGTGCTGCAGGTGCAGTTCACGGTTCATTGCAGGCAGGCGCACTTACATCAACCTTCACTGCTTCTCAGGGACTCTTATTGATGGTTCCCAACATGTACAAAATTGCGGGAGAATTACTGCCCGGAGTATTCCATGTAACGGCAAGAGCAGTAGCAGGCCACGCTTTATCAATATTCGGAGATCATTCGGACGTAATGGCTGCCAGACAGACAGGTTTTGCAATGTTAGCATCAGGAAGCGTTCAGGAAGTAATGGATATTTCTGCAGTAGCCCATCTTACAGCAATCAAATCGAGAGTACCCTTTGTTAATTTCTTCGACGGATTCAGAACATCTCATGAAATTCAAAAAATTGAAACAATTGACTATGCAGACTTGGCTAAGTTAGTAGATATGGATGCTGTTAATGAATTCAGAAAAAGAGCATTAAATCCGGAACATCCGGTTACAAGAGGAACTGCTCAAAATCCGGATATTTTATTCCAGGCTAAGGAAGCTTCAAACAAATTCTATGATGCTGTTCCCGATATAGTAAATGATTACATGAAGGAAATGACCAGGCTTACGGGAAGAGAATACAAACCCTTCGTTTACTATGGGGCAGAAGATGCAGATCGCATAATCATTGCCATCGGCTCAGTAACCCAAACAGCGAAAGAAGTTGTTGACTACCTGAATGCAAAAGGAGAAAAAGTTGGTATAGTTATAGTACATTTGTACAGACCTTTCTCAGCCAAATATTTCTTTGATGTAATGCCCAAGACTGTTAAAAAAATAGCAGTCTTAGACAGGACCAAGGAGCCAGGTTCAGTTGGCGAGCCCTTGTACTTAGATGTTAAATCATTATTCTACAACAAGGAAGATGCCCCTGTAATTGTTGGAGGAAGATACGGTCTTGGCTCAAAAGATACGACTCCGGCTCAAATATTTGCCGTATTTAACAACCTTAAGGCTGATGAACCAAAGAATGACTTCACGATAGGCATCGTTGACGACGTTACATTTAAATCTTTGGAAATTCCGGAAGTGGTGAACGTATCAGCTCCCGGCACCGTAAGATGTAAGTTCTGGGGACTTGGCTCTGACGGAACAGTAGGTGCCAACAAGGATGCAATAAAGATTATCGGTGACCATACAAACATGTATGCACAGGGATATTTCTCATACGACTCCAAGAAATCAGGAGGAGTTACCGTATCCCACTTGAGATTCGGAAAATCACCCATCAGGTCAACCTACTTGATAGATGAAGCAGACTTTATTTCACTTTCACAGCAGTCATACATAGATAAATATGACGTGCTTGAAGGACTGAAAAAAGGCGGAACCTTCCTCTTGAACACTATCTGGTCAAAAGAAGAGTTAGATGCATACCTGCCTGCTAAATACAAAAAATTCATGGCAGAAAATGACATTAATTTCTATACAATAAATGCAACTCAAATAGCTCAAGACTTAGGCCTCGGCAACAGAACAAACATGATAATCCAGGCTGCATTCTTTAAATTAGCAAATGTTATTCCTATAGATGATGCGGTTAAATATTTATATGATGCTATTGAAAAATCCTATGGCAAAAAAGGAGATGCAATAGTTGAAATGAATAAGGCCGCCGTTGATAAAGGTATTGCGGAGCTTGTTAAAATAGACATTCCGGAAGCATGGAAAAATGCTGTTGACGACAATAAAGCAAAGGCCGGATTGGCAGCAGCTTACACGGAGGATGAAAAACCCGAATTCATAAAGAATGTTGCTGATGTCATGAACAGACAGCAAGGAGATAAGCTGCCGGTAAGCACATTTGTAGGCAGAGAAGACGGTACCTTCCCGGCCGGAACGGCTGCTTATGAAAAGAGAGGAATTGCTGTTACGGTACCAAGATGGATTCCTGAAAACTGTATACAGTGTAATCAATGTTCATTCATATGCCCCCATGCTGTTATAAGACCTACCCTCCTGGACGCAAATGAAAAGGCAAATGCACCTGAAGACTTTGTTACCGTCAAGGCTGTAGGCAAGGGCTTGGAAGGCTTGGAATACAGAATTCAAATAAGTACATTGGATTGTACGGGATGCGGAAACTGTGCAGACATCTGCCCGGGCAAGAAAGGCAACAAGGCTTTGGTGATGACTCCAATTGCTGAAGAGGCAGAAAGAGAAGTTCCAAACTGGAAATATGCTACAGAAAAAGTTACAATCAAAGATAATTTGTTTGATAAGGTATCGGTAAAGGGCAGTCAATTCTGCAAGCCATATCTTGAGTTTTCAGGGGCATGTGCAGGCTGCGGCGAAACTGCATACATTAAAACCATAACCCAGCTCTTCGGCGACAGGATGATGATTGCAAATGCAACAGGCTGTTCATCAATTTGGGGAGCCTCCGCACCATCAACTCCATATACAAAGGATGCCTGCGGAAGAGGACCTTCATGGGCAAACTCCTTGTTTGAAGATAATGCAGAATACGGATACGGAATGGCAACAGCCGTAAGACAAATCAGAGACAGCATTCAGTTGTCAATGGAAGAGTTATTGGAAAAAGACATCAAGCCTGAATTGAAGGAAGCAATACAAGAATGGATTGCAAACAGAGAATTAGGCGAAGAGTCAAAAGCAGCCTCCGCTAAGGTTCTTGAAGTCCTTGAAGGGCTTGAACCATGCGATGAATGTGCACAGGCAGTTAAAAACATATTAGACAAAAAAGATTACCTTGTTAAGAAATCACAGTGGATAATCGGCGGTGACGGCTGGGCTTACGATATTGGATACGGCGGTTTAGACCATGTACTGGCATCGGGAGAAGATGTGAATGTACTGGTACTTGATACCGAAGTATACTCCAATACAGGCGGACAGTCATCAAAGGCAACTCCTACAGCATCAGTGGCAAAATTTGCCGCAGCAGGTAAGAGAGTAAAGAAAAAAGACCTTGGCTTGATTGCAACAACATATGGCTATGTATATGTAGCCCAGGTTGCCATCGGCGCAAATATGAATCAATTCTTAAAAGCTGTAAAAGAAGCGGAAAGCTATCCGGGACCATCATTGATTATAGCTTACGCACCATGCATCAACCATGGAATTAAAGCCGGTATGGGTAAGACCGTTGAAAGAGAAAAATTAGCAGTTGAAGCAGGATACTGGCACCTGTACAGGTTCAATCCGCTTCTCAAAGATGAGGGCAAGAATCCGTTCATATTGGATTCCAAGGCACCATCGGCATCATTCAGAGAATTCCTTGAAGGTGAAGTAAGATACGCATCACTGAAGACTACCTTCCCTGAAATCGCCGAAGAATTATATGTCAAGGCAGAAAAAGACGCCAAAGACAGATATGACAGCTATGTAAGAATGGCTGAAATGAAGTATTAATGAAGTATTGAAGATAAGCAAAACAAAAAGACAGGTTCGCCTGTCTTTTTTGTATCCCTTTCCTTAACAGCCATTAAAAGGATGGTTAATCAGCCTGTTTTCTGAAATAATAAAAAAAAACCAAGTAATGAGGAGACAATATGGATAACAGACCAAAACCTGATGACAGAAGAGACAATGTGGAAAGGATTCAGTTTAATATTGATAATACCATAAGAAATTACAGGGAAACCGAGGATATGCTCAAAATAACCGAAGACGAAAAGCAAAAAAGGGAACTGGAAGAAAAGAACAAAAGACGGGCCTTGGCCTTAAAGGGGATGAAAAAAGAAATCAGGCAGGAGGCTATAGACAGGAAAAACGAGTATAAATAAGAAGGGAGGACATTCCTTAACAAAAGCAAGGTATGTCCTCTTTCTTATGGAAAGTTCTTCTTCTTTTGTTTTGTTCCTTGCAGAATAAAGTCATATGCAATATAATTAATTTGTAAAATTTATTTGAAAGGGTCTGTAATGATAAATATTAAAATAAAAGAAGCAGCTGACATTTTAAATGCCGGGTT
>JAAYOE010000143.1 GCA_012520455.1 Tissierellia bacterium | reverse complement strand
GCACCGCCGCTACGCAGCACGGTAGCCAAATATGCTGTCTTTGCCTCCAAATGTATGGACATTGTTATCCTAAGACCTGTAAAGGGTTTTTCCTCTATAAATCTATCCCTTATTGATGTGAGCACAGGCATGTATGACTGCACCCATTCCATTTTTTTATCACCGCTCTGCCATGATTCATGTATTGTGTCATTAGTCATAATATTTTCTCCTCTAATCTAATAATATTTTCCAATAAGTTTATCATTTCCATTATACTTAAATTTACTGCATAAAACAACAAAAAAGACAGAACCTGATCTCAATGTCATCCTGAGCGTATGCGAAGGATCTCATGAGATTCTTCGAGCTAAAGCTCTCAGAATGACAGTTTTTTAGTTATTCATAACAATGGCAATTTCTGAGTTATTCATAATAATGACAGTTTGCGAGTTATTCTTAACAATGACACTTATGTGCATTCATAGCAATGACACCCTCCTGCTTATCCATAGATATGATAATGTATATTATATTTTGGCAATATATATGGGGTGTTATGAAACACCCCATCATATTTAACCAAAATCCATTTGCTCGGAATGGTTACATTCTCATCAAATTAAACTATTGCTGTTTCCATGCTTCTAATATGAAATCCCCCTGGCCGTCATAATACTGTACGAATTGAAGCATAGCCCGGCACTCAACTCCATCGATTGTAACATCCTTAAATACCATGTCATAACTTCCTTCCCAACCGGCTGACACTTGTTTATCTATAAAAGCAACACAGTCTTCTTCTGTTAAATCCACCAAAGAGAAACTTGCGGTGTAATACTGACCGTATTCTTTGTCTGATTCCGACAATTCTGGAATATAAACTTCACCGTACAAGGTTCCTGCATCAGGAGGAAGAACATCACCCAAAAGCTTCGGCCATTCGGAAGTGCCCAAATCAGTTACAATCATCTGGAGAGTATCTCTGCTGTTGAACTGAAACCTAATTGCAACAGTCCCTATACGAGCATAATCATCGTCAGAAACAGTAAAACCCTCTTCTTCCAAGAGTGCTAAGTATTCTGCCAGCTCATCTTTGTTGGTAGGTGAAATCAGGATATAGTATTCACCATCTCCGCCATCGCCTGAATTCGTTACCTCCCCATATGTATATTCGGGAATAACATCAGGTATTTTACCCTCTGGCCATCCGGGAGTTGCAAGATATGATAATGCTTCTTCCAAATCCTCCATAGCCTCATCAATTTCTTCTTCATCAAATCCTTCGTTATCATTTACCGGAGTTTTGTTCTCAGGCTGGCTCGCACTGTTATTGCCGCATCCGGTAAATAACCACAGACCCAAGACTAAACATAATAAAATAATTATTAACTTTTTCATATTGCCTCCTTGGAAAACATTATCACTGTCATTATACGTTAATACTGATAGTTTTCAATCACCCTCAGGGTGATTTTGGAGGCTAAATCCCATTATTTACTTAACTTTTCAATAATAGCCTTCAAGAAAACAGGAAGGTCACTCGGACTTCTCGAAGTAATAATATTGTCTGAAACTACAACCTTTTCATCTAAATATTCTGCTCCTGCATTAATTAAATCATCCTTTATTGAGAAAAATGAAGTAACCTTTTTACCTTTTATATCACAAGCAGAAGCAAGCATCCATCCTCCGTGGCAAATTGCAGCAACAAGTTTGCCTGCCTTATCCAAATCCCTTACAAAATCCACCGTAGCCTTTGTTCTTCTCATAAAATCAGGTGAAAATCCCCCCGGAATAACAACACCATCATAATCCTCTGCGAGAATTTCATTAGAAGCATGTGTGCTCTTTTCCGTAAGACCGGATTTCGAAGTATAAACCGCATCCTTTTTAGGCCCCACCAAATGTACTTCAAATCCCTCTTCTAACAACCTGTAATAAGGATATATAAGCTCTCTTTCGTTAAACAAATCCTCAATCAATATTGCTATTCTTTTCATTTTATACTCCCTTCCAAATGAACTTAATATATTCTTACCCCAATAGTTGTTTTTCAATCTCCTATGCAAAACTTTTGATTATTATGTACAACAAAAATGACGTATAAATCTTATTATACGTCACGTCGCATGTTACCTATTATTTCGCATAAGTCTGCTTATGCGTTTCAATATTTATGATAAGTCTCGCTACATCATACAACTCTATTATTCTTTAATATTTTCTATATCAAGCAAATTATAATCAAATAAGATTTTTTCTCCGTTATTGATTACTATACAGGGCAGGCCGACTCTACCTGCTTCCTTTATTTCCTTAAACTCAGGTGCCTCATCCCTATATTTTAAAAACCTTTTTAGATTTAACATATTATCTGTAATATCAAGATATATGAAATCTATTCCATTTTCCGAAAGAAACTCTTTCGCAGGTGCACAATCAGGTCAGTGCTTGCTGCCAAAAACAATAATTTTTTTCATAAGCTAACTCCAATTCTTTTATATTCTTATAAATAAATATTAATTCATCATCCGATGTTCCGCCGGATGACTCTCCCGGAG
>JAAYOE010000016.1 GCA_012520455.1 Tissierellia bacterium | reverse complement strand
TCCGACATTAAACAGTAGTGTTTCGGCTGGATTTAATTCAATCATGTTCTCTCCCAATTTTTCATGTATCATCAATTATTCACTTATGTCAGCATAGAAAAACGGAATAATTTTTTTCAAGTCATCAGGTTTTATTTCAATCTGATATCCTATCTTTCCGGCATTGACAAGTATTGTATCCTGACCTGCGGCACTCTCATCCACAACCGTAGCAAACCTTTTCTTCATGCCGATCGGTGAACATCCGCCGTGAATATACCCGGTAAGGGGCAGCAATTCTTTGGACTTGATCATTTCAATGGACTTTTCATTCACCGCTTTTGCCGCCTTTCGTAAATTTAGCTCCTTGTTTACAGGAACCACAAAAACATAATGGTCACCGGATTTTCCCACAGTAACAAGTGTTTTAAACACCTTGCTTTCATCTTGTCCAAGAACGGCAGCTACTTCAATACCGCTGACGGCACCCGTATCGGCATAGGAATGATGGCGGTAGGGTATTTTTGCCTGTTCCAATAACCGCATTACATTGGTTTTCTGCTCTGCTTGTTTCCTTGCATCCTTACCCATAGTTCTAACTCCTGATTCCATGTCATCCCAAAAATAAGCGAAGGATTGTATCATATTAATTATAACTCTTTTACGTATAAGGTTCAACGCAAAATATTTCATAAATACATTACCGGAAGGATAGCTTAGAAATATTGTTCATCAGAAAATACTTTAGTGCATGAATTTTTCCTGCCAAATCCGGAAAAGGTATGGTATAATTAGCAAAAAGATTAAAAAACTACCGGGGCATATATGAAAAAACATAACCATTATGAAACCTTATTCAGGAAAAATAAAAATACGGGCCGCGTAATCATAGATATTGCTTTGGGAGATTATATCGAGTTCTTCAATGAATGGGACAATTCCGCCTTTAAAATGCGGGACATACATTCAGACTTGGTAAGATTTCTTGACTTATGCTCAGATTATATCCCCTTGAGAAAAAAGATAGAAATTGTTTTTTCTATAGAAAAAGGTGAAGCTGATAAAGAAAAAGAAGATTCTATCCGTATAAGTTACAGCAATTACTATAACGCTTTCAAACGTCTCGAAAGCCGTAAAACAAAGAGATATATCAGGATGTCGATAATACTGCTCATTATATCCCTTATATTGTTGACCTCATACGGATTTTTCTACGGAATTCAAGCAGAAACAATTGGGTCATTGGTTTTGCTTGAAAGCTTACTCATAGGTGGATGGGTTTTTGCCTGGGAGGCCGTACATACCCTCTTTATTGACATAATGGAACCGGTTCGAAGAATGCGTGAAATACAGCGATTTATAGAGGCAGATATCACTTTTGTCTATCCGGGTTCAAATAATAAAGATACAGTTTAATTCTAAACTAATTAAGAATTCCGCAGGGTTTGTTCTGCGGATTATCTTGGAAACTAACTTAGAGAGATATTTACAGCTTTAGTCTGAACAGGCCGTGATGGTTGCAGTAGTAATAAAATGCGTCAGTCCTGTTGATTTTAAATCTTGCTTCTGCACTGCCTTCAGGATATAGCTTTTTTACCTGTACGGTATCACTTGATATGCTTGCTATAAAAGAAATATGGTGTGCTTTTGTCATTTCGTGGCTGAGGCTCACATAGTATTCGTCTTCCACCATCTCCACAGAAAGCTCATGATTTTCATCGGGGTTTTCTGCTTCAAGGGGGGGAAGGGTAATTCCGCAGCAGCTTATGACGCCTTCACCGCTTGCGGTAACGATGTTTCCGCAGATTGGGCAGACATAAAACTTGAGTCGGCTCATGTTGAAGGAACGGTTCATATTAGTCACGTTCTCCCCTGCTAACAGTTCAATAGCTGAAATTCCAAGGGCTGACGCCAAAGGTTCAATCAAGGTGATATCCGGGTATCCTTTACCGGTTTCCCATTTAGAAATAGCCTTATCGCTGACATACAAAATCTCAGCAAGTTCCGATTGAGTCATTTTCTTTTTTTCCCGGACCTTCTTAATAAGGGCTCCTGTTACGTATGTGTTCATTTTTTCACTCCTTTACGGCTTTAGGATACCATTTGTATTCAGCAAATGCTACCTACTTAAAGTAGAGCTTATATTTTCCCTATCAGTTCCAGTGATTTTTCAATATCTTTAAATATTAGTATGGTTTCTTTGTATTTTTTAGGGTCTGCTTTAAGTAAAGCACTGACTATTTTCTCCTTTAGATTTGGTTTGCCTTCTGCAATCATGGGAAGGAGCTGTATGCATTGTCTTGCTGTAACAGGTTTTTCATCTAGGATATGTTCAAGGAATTTATCTATTATTCCATCCAACTTGAAGTCTTTGTCCCATTTGGCGTTTGCAGCAATCATATGTATTCCTCTGGCCCTGATGTATGAATTTGAGTCGTCCAGCATTTCTGTAAAGTAATCAAAATAGGAGTAAACCTTCCATAATAATTACCCTCCATATTAGAATTTAATCTTTTTCCAAGAACTCACAACCTTCCCTTATGCTAGCACGATATCATTTACTACTTTACATATATACTCTGCTGCATCTTCAATTAACTTTTCATCAACCAGGTCGATTGTATCATTCGGACAATGAGTATAAGATAAACATCCTTCAAATAAGTCTGATGCAGAAATTAAAATACATCTTGTCCCACCAAAAACAAAAGGAGCATGGTCTCCGGCATACCAAGGCTGACCACTGACTATGTTGGTGGAAGTATTCATTATCTTATCTAATTTCAACTGTTCTTTCTCCTTAAAATTGAAATAGGCAACTGCCACTTTGGACCCCACATGTGCCACTGTGTCTATATTTATGAGAAGGGATATTTCTTTTTCCTCTTTCTCAAGGTCCTTCAAATAGATTAGTTCTCCTTGAGGGTCATAGTATTCTTCGGAATTAAAGGGTAAAATATCAATGTTATAGCTGTTGGTTTCAATGCCCTTTGCAGCCAAAAGCATTGCTGCTGCTCCGGACGCATTATCAAGGGCACCATCTGTATTGTACTTGCTGTCCATGTGGGCACAAATGGCTATTGTACCCTTGGGGTCAGAAACCTTTTTTGAGGCAATCAGCTGATGTGCTGTTTCAATACTATTCTTTGAAACAATAGACAGGTCGATTTCCTTTCCTCTTACTTCACCTTCTATTTCTGGAAAAATCTCTTTATCAAGACTGGCGACAGGAATATGGAAATTTCCATCCTCAATCAGGGGAAAGGGCTTAAGGCCGCTCATACTGGTTTCACCTGTAACGGCTATAATTGCACAAGGGGTTTTTTCTTCCAGGCAATCAATAATTGCTTTATGCTCATCAGGATAATAGAATGGATAATTTTTCGGTTGCAAGGGTTCTTTGGCCAAATCCTCAGTTAAAAACAATATTTTGTCATTACATTCTACTCTTTCAAGTTCTTCCAGATTTCTCACAAGGATGGCTCTTCTTGTTCCTGTGAAGGACTCTGAAAAAGGGTTTACATGCAATGTCAACTTGTTTCCACCAATCATCAAATATGAATCTTGTGATTCCCAAACCTTACAGTTAAAAGGTAGCTTACGGGTTTCATATCCTAAGTTTTCAAGATATGACCCAATATAGTCTGTAATCTCCCGGTTTTGAACGGTTCCTGCCGGCCTTGGTTTTGCAATTCTTGTTAATAACTCCATTTCTCACTTCTCCATTCTTTATTTTATCCTTTTAGGCCCTTTTAAAAATGCCGCTTCAATAATAGCATTATAACACATATATTTAAATTAAAATAAAAAATATTGCTAAAAATATCCAAAAAAATTTTAGGGACGGTTCTTTTCATTCTCCAAAATCTGTCGATAAATGTTACAAGACAAAGTATTAATAATAGGTTTACATAATTATTTTTATGTAAACCATTATCCCGGACAAAGGACCCTATCGCTCATTGTTTAGAATATGTTTCATGCCAATAAATAATTAATCTGATCTGATAAACTTAGATTAGCCGTATCCCACTTTCTTTCCGGACAGTTCACTTTTTCATATGGTAATCTCAATGCATCAATAAATTGGTTAAACTTATCATCAAACCAAGGGGGAGTCCATGTGCCGGACCTGCATATATGGATTGCAGAAACCTCAATACATTCATCCAAATCTTTTAGA
The DNA here is from genome assembly GCA_012520455.1 of Tissierellia bacterium. Lineage (GTDB taxonomy): Bacteria > Bacillota > Clostridia > Tissierellales > Sedimentibacteraceae > Sedimentibacter. The sequence continues at coordinate 3,567 of JAAYOE010000016.1, read as the reverse complement.
TCATAGTAGCTGATATTATAAGTGTTATTCAAGTATTTGAAATATTCCGGATTCTCTGCTGTATAGGGGCTGTAACAAATGTTAGCCTGTTTAATATGTTTTTCTTTAAGAAGTTTGCCAAGCCAGTTGGAACAATTAACCTCAAAATCAAGAGACGAAAGGCCGCCATAACCAAGGTCAGCATGGGAATCAAACAGGTATACTGCTTTGCATTTGTTTTCAATTGCTATTTCATAAGACATGGCATGAGAGTCTGAAACATAGATTTTTATGTCCTTTGAAAATTTGAAGCATTCCTTAATTTTATTCCAGAACTTGTCCAACTCAAAAGAGAGATGAAATTCCTTTTGTATATCTTCTTCCTTAGCTTTCGCTTGGATATACCTTTTGTACCAAAGGTCAATCAAGTTTTTCTTATTTTCTGAGTAAGAACCCCAATAAAATTTCGGAGCATAGATGAAATAGTCCCAGTCTATTGATAGTAAGCACTTGTCCATATCGAAACCTCCTAAATCTGAATTCAACTGTTAAGATATGAGTGCTCTGATGTCTTTTCTTAATAATTATCTATATATGTATTAAAAAAATTAGAACCGGGATGATCCCCTAAGAATCACCATTATTCAGCATATTATATTAATATAATTATATATGATTAGATACATTTTCTTCAAGGGGCTACTCATAAAATTGGATTTGGTCCCTGCCTTTTTTCTTGGCATCATATAAAGCTATATCAGCTTTTTTGAACAAAGCGTCATAGGATTTCTCACCCTCCAAAAATGATATTCCAATACTTATAGTAACATCATAACCTTTGTTTAATTCACTTATTAAGTCCATAAGCTTCTGACACTTTGAAACAACAAAATCATGTGAAGATATATCTTGCATATATACACAAAACTCATCTCCGCCTATTCGGCCAATAGTATCGGTCTTCCTGAAAGTCTGAATCATGGCTTTGCTTATATTGACCAGAACCTGGTCTCCAATCAAATGCCCCTGTGTATCGTTAATATCCTTAAAATTATCGCAATCTATTATAATAAGAGCGCCTTTTGAATTTGAAACCGGATTTTTTATAATATCATTAATAAGGTTTTTTGTTGTAACTGCATTGTATATGCCTGTCATTCCATCAGTTTCCGACTTTTTAATCAGTTCCTGTTTTTCTGCTTCCTCTTCACTGATATCTATCAACTTTCCGATAATAGAATAGGCATGTCCCTTATCATCGTATAAAAAGGAATTAACCGATTTAAATAAACCTTTTTCACCATTTGCAACCGGTAATTCAATTATTGATGTAGTGTTTTCAGGATTAATAAATGCTTTATTAAATGCAGTTATTAATTCACTCAGGTTATCGCTGTTACCAAATAATTCAATACAGTTTTTTGACAACTCTAAGTTCCTTGTTTTGACATTGTATTCATATAAATACTCATTTGATGTTTGTGAAAGCATTTGGTATCTTTCATATTGAATTTTTATTTCATTTTTTGCTCTGACATTGTAAACGATACTGTACAACAGTATTGCCATAGTCAAAATAATCGCTCCAAATATTTGAACTCCATAAGCTTCTATAATCATTGGAATTGTAATTCTCCTCTCAATTTGAGTCGCTGCATTCAAAGCCAAGACCCTCATATGAGGTTCATCAATAGAGGAAATTGCTTTATTTATGATTGAAAGCAGTATTTCATCATTGATATTTACAACTATACAATAGGCTCTATCTTCTTTTTTTTCGGGAACAGTTATGATATTTTTATAGTCATTTTGCAGCGTATAAAAAGCAACCGAATAAGCATTCCCATAACCGTAATCAGCTTGTCCCCTGTCTACTGCATCCATGCAGTCTTCTCTTGTATTAAAATAAATTGTATTTTCTTCCTTTATTCCTATAGGTAAGGGGGTACCTTTTATTGCTGCATATTTTTTGTTTTCCAGCTCATTTGGGCTGACAGAAGAGTTCAAGTATAGTATCGTTTCAGTTTTAAAATATGGTATCGATAAAAGCACATTTTCAGATTGAATTTTTTCAAGAACTCCAAAGATTATATCTGCGTCCGAGCTCATAGCTTCATCTACATTGTCGTAGAGATGATATGTGAAAATTAGACCGGTCATATCAGATATTGCTTCCAATACCTCTATTGAAATTCCTTTTACCCGGCCATTTGCATCATAATATTGAAGGGGAGCTACACCATCAATGGATACGGCCTTTAATGCATTTGTATTTTTTATATATTCCTGCTCTTCTTTTGTAAATATGGATTGAGCTTCTGCAGGCATGGCTGATAGTATAAGTGTAAAAAAAACAATTAATAATATAATCTTTTTTTCAATCATCTTAAATTTCATATTAGTCCCCATATTAACCATATTCATGATGGTTTGTACTGCTACAAATCTATTATAACATATAAATTCTAAAACCTTAAACAATCCTTAATATTAATACAGTATGTATATGTTGTATTTGGCATTTAAACAGTTTAACATTTTATTCTATCTCAGTCAAGACATGGAATCGTAGAGGGAGGAACATATTGTAATCATGACAGCCGCGATCAGGATAGAGTGTTGGAACATCAAAAGATGGGCTGAAATTACAGCCCATCTTTTTTTATTTAAACCATAAGCAATTGGAACTTAAATAGCGCCTTATTTGAACAGGAGATTATTACACCGCTTGCAACGGTCATTCTGTATGGGATTTATCGTCTTTATAGTCGTACTTTTCTTTGCTGAATTTGTTGGTAACGACACCCTCCCACATGGGCTGCTTGGTTTTCCGCAAACTTAGAAGATTGACGACCAGCCTGATAATCTCTGGCTGCTTATGGTCACTCTTACTTGTGACAGGTCATAGAGCCCCATTCTTTATCGTTGTAATCACGCATGGAGGCAGTGAAGGATGTTCCATCAGGAGAGAATACAAATTTTGCTCCCGCAATATTTGCCTCGCCTGTGGACCAGCGCACAAAATAGCTGCCGTTGATGTAAGTGCTCCCGGTTTCATCATTTGAGCAGACAATTCTATAGTAAGAGCCGTCTCCAAAATCCTTTTCATAGGTGACTACAGTCGTCACCTTTATCTCTTTACCCGTTTCCGTGACATTCATGACACCCGTATAGGTTCCGGTATAATCAACCTTTTTTGTCTTGGTATTTATGATAACATCCATTTTGGTTTCGATAAAGGGCTTGAGCTTAGCACTCAAGGCAACCTTGCCGTCCTCCAGGTCCTTTTCTGTTTTGTAGAACTCGACCTTCATCGGGAACCCAGCCGTTTCGTGGGCCCGCAGAGTAAATTTCATCTGTCCTTTTGCCTCGCCGTCAAGCCGGATTGTCCATTCCTTAGCCGTGGTCTTGTCGGAGAGTGGAGTTAGCTTTACATATGCGTTCGCCCACTTTGCCTCCTCACCGTCATAATCCTCCATGAAGTTTAAGGTGTATTCCGTATTTAACCGGGCAGCCAGTTCTTCATACTTTTTTTCCCGCTGTATAAGAGAATCAAAATATATATCACGGCTCAACGACTGAAACATA
>JAAYOE010000142.1 GCA_012520455.1 Tissierellia bacterium | reverse complement strand
TTGAGCTACCTTTGAATTTTACTACAAAAGGATAAAAAATTCAATAGCTTATGAAAAATATATTTTTGTTATGCTGTAAATAATACATAGTTATTTTGAAAGCGAAGACCAAAAAATTTCATGTTTTAAATAATGATGAAATCCTTCGCTTTCACTTAGGATGACTTAATGGGGATTTGTCAAAAACGTGAGAAATCAAAGCTTTAATGAATGACAATAAATGCAGTATTCACAGCAATGACAATATAATTTATACTATGCCTAAACCTCTATATCAACGTTCACACCTGGCAGGTCCTTGTTTTTGTCTAATATATTCTTTACAACTTCATTGATAAAGTCTTCGACCTGGCCTTCTGCCCGCCCTGTAAAGTTTTTGGCATCAAAGATGGAAGAGATTTCTTCTTTAGTCATGCCAAAGGTTTCATCAGCCGCTATCCTGTCTATAAGGTCATTTTCAAGCCCCATTTCTTTTACCCTTTTGGCTGCCTCCATGGAGTGAATTCTTATTCTTTCATGCAGTTCCTGCCTGTCCTTGCCTTTTTTTACAGCTGCCATCAAGATATTCTCCGTTGCCATGAAGGGAAGTTCATTATTGACATGGGACTCTATCACTTTTTCATAAACAACAAGATTACTTGCTACATTAATGTATAGATTCAATACCCCATCCAATGCCAGAAAAGCCTCCGGTATGGCAAGTCTCCTGTTTGCCGAATCATCCAGGGTTCTTTCAAACCATTGGGTGGACGCCGTAATGGCAGGGTTTAATGAATTGATGATCACGAACCTGGCCAGGGCTCCCATCCTCTCTGCCCTCATGGGATTTCTCTTGTAGGCCATAGCTGAAGACCCTATTTGATTTTCCTCGAAGGGCTCTTCTATTTCCTTCAGTCCTTGGAGGAGCCTTAAATCGTTGCTGAATTTGTAGGCGCTTTGGGCTATTTCGGACAAGGTGTTGATTACTATTGAATCTGTTTTTCTCGGATATGTCTGGCCAGTTACCTTAAAAGACTCCTTAAAGCCCATTTTCTCAGTGACCATTTTATCTAATTTTTTTACTTTTTCTTCATCATTGTCGAAGAGCTCCATGAAGCTTGCCTGAGTTCCCGTCGTACCTTTTACTCCCCTGAATTTCAATGTATCTATCACATAATTAAGCTGCTCCAGATCCATAACCAAATCCTGAATCCATAAAGTTGCCCTTTTTCCAACCGTAGTTAATTGTGCCGGTTGAAAATGGGTAAAACTTAAAGTGGGAAGACTCTTGTATTTCAAGGCAAATTTAGTCAATTCTCTTATTGCGCCTATTATTTTCTTCCGGATGATAAGCAGACCTTCCTTCATTATGATAAGGTCAGTATTGTCTCCAACATAAGCGCTTGTTGCTCCCAGGTGTATGATGCTCTTTGCCTTTGGGCACTGGACACCGTAAGCATAGACATGGCTCATGACATCATGCCTTACTTTCTTTTCCCTTTCCTCTGCAAGCTCATAATTTATATTGTCAATATTAGCTCTTAATTCTTCAAGCTGTTCATCCGTGATATTCAAGTCAAGCTCTTTTTGGCTTTCCGCAAGGGCCAGCCAAAGCCTTCTCCAGGTTTTGTTCTTCATGTCAGGGGAAAACAAGTAGGACATTTCTTTTGAAGCATACCTGGTGTTTAGGGGTGTATCGTATGAATCTTTCATTCTTCCTCCCTTAATTACCGGAATATTTCATTAACCACTATGGTCTGGTCTCTCTTTGGTCCGACTGACACTGTTGAAATTCTTACGCCGGCTAATTCTTCGATTCTTTTCAAGTATTTTTTAACATTTAAGGGCAGCTGGTCATAACTTCTCGCCCTTGCAACTTCTTCGCCCCATCCCTCGAATTCTTCATAGATGGGTTGGCACTTTTCCAAGTCTGCCAAACTTGCGGGAAAATAGTCTAATACCTTGTCATTAAACTTATATCCCACACATACCTTGATTTTATCCAATCCGGCCAAAGTATCTATCTTGGTGATTGCTAAATCCGTGAGACCGGAAACCCTGGCCGCAGTTTTTATAATGACAAGGTCAAGCCAGCCGCACCGTCTTGCCCTGCCGGTTGTAACACCATACTCAAAGCCCTTTTCCCTTATCCATTCGCCGGTAGCATCATTAAG
>JAAYOE010000141.1 GCA_012520455.1 Tissierellia bacterium | reverse complement strand
CAGGCTTGGGACAAAATGTTGCAAGACAAGTAAGCTTAGGGGCAGGCCTTCCTAATGAAACACCGGCACTGACAATCAATATGGTTTGCGGTTCCGGTTTGAGGGCAGTCAGCATGGCTGCACAATTCGTTGAGAACGGTGAATGCGACATAATCCTGTGCGGAGGCACCGAAAGCATGACCAATGCACCCTATCTCCTGTCAAAAGCAAGATGGGGACACAGAATGGGCCACGACAGCATCGTTGATTACATGATACACGATGGATTGTGGGATATTTACAATAATTATCATATGGGAATAACCGCTGAAAATGTTGCGGAACAGTATGGTATAACAAGAGAAGAACAGGATGAATTCGCCGCAAAAAGCCAGATGAAAGCGGAAGCAGCTCAAAAAGCAGGAAGATTTACGGACGAAATTGTACCTGTTGTCATACCTCAAAGAAAAGGGGATCCTGTGGTTATTGACACGGACGAGTATCCGAGACACGGTTCAACTGTTGAAAAAATGGCAAAATTGAAACCTGCCTTCAAAAAGGACGGAACCGTTACGGCAGGAAATGCTTCAGGTATAAATGACGGTGCGGCTGCCTTGATTATTATGAGCAAGGAAAAAGCAGATGAACTTGGTCTGAAGTATTTGTGCGAAGTTGCAGCTTATGGCTCAGCCGGAGTTGACCCCAAGGTTATGGGTTTAGGCCCGGTTCCTGCAACCAAAAAAGCCTTGGCAAAAGCAGGCTGGACAATTGATGACCTGGATCTTGCTGAAGCCAACGAAGCCTTTGCAGCACAATCCTTGGCAGTTATCCGTGAATTGGGGTTAAATCCTGAAATCACAAATGTGAACGGAGGCGCGATAGCATTGGGACACCCCATTGGGGCATCGGGAGCAAGAATTCTGGTAACCCTTATATATGAAATGCAAAAAAGAGATGCCAAGAAGGGCCTTGCAACCTTGTGCATAGGCGGCGGAATGGGTACTTCAATATTGGTTGAAAGAAAATAATGATCTTAGATGAAAGGAAGATGGTATGATAAACAAAATAATTTCTATCGATGAAGCTGCAGATATGGTTAAGGAAGGCATGACAATTATGGTAGGCGGATTCCTGGCCAACGGGACTCCGGAAAGAATAATTGATGCCTTGGTTGAAAAAAATGTAAAAAATTTGACCCTCATATGCAATGATACAGGTTTCCCCGACAAGGGAGTGGGAAAAATGGTTGTTAATAAACAATTTAAAAAGATAATCGCATCTCATGTGGGGACTAATCCGGAAACAGCCAACCAGATGAATTCAGGGGAAACGGAAGTTGTCCTCACTCCTCAGGGAACCCTTGCAGAAAAAGTAAGGTGCGGAGGAAACGGCCTCGGTGGTTTTTACACACCGACGGGTATAGGAACCGAAGCGGCAGAAGGCAAAGAAATCAGGGAGATAAACGGCAAGGAATATGTTTTTGAAACTCCCTTAAGGGCTGATGTAGCCCTCTTAAAAGCTTCCGTGGCCGATAAAAAAGGCAACTTGATATTCAACAAGACAATGAAAAATTTCAACCCCATAATGGCTACGGCAGCGGATTTAGTTATAGTAGAAGCTGACAAAATCGTTGAAATAGGCGAAATAGATCCGGAACATGTCATGTGTTCAGGTATATTTGTCGACTATATCGTGGGAGGTGACAAATAATGGATCCAAAGAAGGTTATAGCAAAAAGAGTTGCTGAATTATTAAATGACGGTGATGTTGTAAACTTAGGAATAGGACTTCCTACAATGGTGGCAAATTACATACCTGAAGGAATAGACATCACATTTCAATCGGAAAACGGATTTTTGGGATTAGGTCCCGCTCCTAAGGAAGGAGAGGAGGATTGGGAGCTTGTAAATGCAGGAGGTATGCCTTCAACGATACTTCCCGGAGGAATGTTTTTTGACAGCGCAACATCCTTTGGAATAATCAGGGGTGGCCATGTAGATGCTACAGTACTTGGAGCCATGGAGGTTGATGAAAAAGGAAATCTTGCAAACTGGAAAATACCCGGCAAGATGGTTCCGGGCATGGGCGGAGCAATGGATTTGGTAGTAGGGGCTAAGACGGTTATCATAGCAATGGTTCACACCCAGAAAGGAAAACCGAAGATTTTGAAGAAATGCACCCTTCCCCTGACCGCTAAGGAACAGGTCGATATAATAGTAACTGAAATGGCCCTCATCAGGGTGACAAAGGATGGCTTGGTTCTTGAAGAATTAGGGCCTGAAGCAAGCGTTGAAGACGTAGTTGCTGCAACGGATGCTAATTTAATCATATCTCCCAACCTTAAGCGCTTTGGAGTAGAAGAGTAAGCAAATAAGTTCATATTACAAAAAACAGGAGGAATCCTCCTGTTTTTTATCTTGTTTTTGTTTTACCCCTCCGCCATTATCATATTAAAATTCATCCGGCCTGGTTCTCAAGGTCAAAGTAATTTTAAGCTCATCACCGTTTCTTAAGATTGTGAACTGTGACTTATCCCCGTCACGATAATTATAGAGTCTTCTTTTCAAATCATCCATATCCTCGATTTTATGCCCGTCAATGGCAGTTATGACATCGTTGGGCTGGAGGCCTGCTTCCGAGGCAGGAGAATTCTTCACGGTTTCTATTATTATCACACCGTAATCCGCTATTAGATCTACGCCGTAGCCTCTTTCATATGTTTCAACGGCCATGCCGGTAATTCCCACATAAACCGTTGTAAATGAACCGTCGTTTATTATTTGGTCCACTATGGGTTTTGCGGTATTTATGGGTATTGCAAAGCCCAAACCTTCTGCCGTCATCATTTTGGCCGTATTTAT
>JAAYOE010000140.1 GCA_012520455.1 Tissierellia bacterium | reverse complement strand
GTTGACAGTTTCTTCTGGCTGTCTGCAAGTCTTGACCCGTATTCCACCACCCTGGCCAAGGCCTCACAGTTAAAATGCTTTAAATTCTCACTTTCGCATATAGATGCTATAAATGCCACATAATGGCGGATGTTTTCCTGTGTTCTGTCCATTTCCACATCAAAGTCCACGATAACCTTAAACAGTTTCCTGAAATCTTCGTCTGCGGCCAAGAATTGATAGAAATAATAAGAGCCTATTAATATAACCTTTATATTTAAGGGAATGGGCTGGGGCTTCAGGGTCACCGTAGGCACATACCGGCTTTGCTCTCCTATGTTTTCTACAACAGCTTCCTTATACTTCAATGCTTTTTTCAATGTGCCCCAGGCAAAGGGATCCATCAGTAAATCTTTTGCCTGAAGAATCAGATATCCTCCGTTTGCCTTGTGAATGGCCCCGGGTTTTATCATGGTAAAATCCGTCATGGTGGTCATCATATGGGATTTGTATTCAATTTTGCCGAATAAATTGTAATAATAAGGGCTGCTTTCTGTTATAACCGGTGCTCCCTTTGTGCTTTCATTGTTTATGAATAAATTTACCTTGTAGCGGGTGAAGGGGTCCTTGCTGTCCCTTGCTGATGCTGCCTTTTCAAATATGCTTTTTTCTTCTCCGTCTAAGAAGCCTGCATCATCCTGCAGCTTTGTAATTATGTTTTCATCGAGACTGTGTCTTACACTGCTGAAAATTCCATGGTTTTCCGCAACGTCCTTGAGGACCTTGTCCAAATAATCGACTATCTGTCCAAAATCCTTGTACTTTTCCTTCAATTGCCCAATAAAGGGGGCTGCGGCTTCTAATGCAGCTTGTTTTTGAATTTCGACTGCTTTCTCTTCCGCAAGTCTTTGTACCATTTGGCCGTCCCTTATTTTTTCGTCTATTTCTTTTGCTGTCTTGTTTCTTTTTTCATCTATTTTCTCACGCTCTTCTTCAGTCAGGCTGCCGAATTCCTCTTGAGTCATCTGCCTCCCTTCAACCATAGGTATAAGAAGAACTCTGTTAGCTGCCTGCTGTATGGCAAAACCTGCATTTTTTGCTATTTTATCTATATCCCTTAAGATTTCACTCATTTGTTTATTTGTCTTCTGAATAATGTCGTCTTTTTGCTGCTGAAAATTGCTTCCTTCAAATGCTTTCGGAATATATACCACAAGATTTGTAATAAGCTTTTCCATATCTTTTTGAAAAACCTTACCTTGTCCGGCAGGAAGAGAAATGGCAAGGGGTTTGTCCCATTCGCTGAAGTTATTGATATAACACCAATCATCCGGCACAGCCCGCTTGGAAGCTGCCTTAGCTACTACTGTCTGGGAATAGGTAGTCTTGCCTGTTCCCTGGGGTCCCAAAATAAAAATATTGTAGCCCGGAGCTTCCATGGAAAGACCGAATTCCATGGATTTCACGGCCCTGTCCTGGCCGATCACCCCTTCTAATAAACTGACATCCTTTGAAGTTTCGCAGAAATTTAAATCTGCACACACACTGCAGCTTTTCTTCAGTTTATCTACAGGTACCTTGTATTTTTCCATGTTAATGACAGCCATTGTCAGACCTCCTTTATTTGTTTTAAGGTATGGGATGCATATTATTATAGTTTAAATATACCCTTGCACTTTACATGCTAAACAGTTTTTAGGGACGGTTCTTTTCGTTCTTTGAATACGAACAGAAAAAAACCGTCCCCGGTAATAAACAACCTATTATGTAAGAAACTATATTTCATTTCATTGAGAACAAAAAGAAACGTCCCCAAAAACAATCTATTTTTAAGTAACTTTATTTACAATTCATTGAGAACGAAAAGAACCGTCCCCAAAAACGCTATTTGACTGTTTTTACTCCTATGGTGAAGAAAATCATTCCCATGAGCAGTAGAACAATTGAAGGCAGTATTGCCGATTCAAATCCCATCCCCTTGGCGGCAATGTTTAACATTCCCTGCATGGCCCATTTCTGGGGAGTCAGTTCAGCCAAGAATAACAGTAGTTTATTATTTACAATTTCCAGTGGCCACATGGTCCCCCCCAGCATTGAGGTGGAGGTTAAAACAACCGGTGCCACTGCCCCTAACTGGGCTTCGGTTTTTACAATGGCCGAGAGCAAAAGTCCGAATGAGGTTATTGTGAAGACAAAGACGGTTGTTATCATTATTATTCCTGCAAGGCTGTTTCCCCAGTCAATACCGAATAAATACCTGCCTCCCAAAATCAATACTGACATCTGTATCATCCCCACCAGGAAAGAAACCACCATTGTTCCGCTCAGTATCGAAGACATTGACACGGGAGATATCAGCATCCTTTCCCATGTTTTATATCTTTTGTCGCTGAGAATGGTCCCGATTGAAAAAACCATGGTATACATTGAGAAAAACACGGTGAAACCTATCATGGATTGTTTCATGCTGTCATATCCCGATTGAATCCTCGTATTTGCCATGGTGGAAGTAACCTTCAGGGGTTTTTTGAACTTCCAGGAATCCATAACACTTTCATAGGCAGCACTTTTTATTTTTTCTTTATCGGCTCCGGGCTTTTGCAAGGAGACAAAATTTGCAGTAACCTTCGAAATTCTTTCGCTTCCTGCCATTTTGACAATTATGCCTCTTACTGTTTCCTGCAGGGTGAGAAGGTATTTGTCATCTTTTATTTTGATTTGTCCTATCTTTATTTCATTGCCCTGTTCAATATCGTCATGAAAGCCCTCATCTATTATTAATGCGGCAAGTATCTTTCCTTCCTCCACACCGGCAATTGCATTTTCCTTATCCGAATCAACAAATTTAAATATTTGGTTTTGTTTAAGCTCTTCAATAAATTCTGCCGAATAGGGGGTATTATCCTCATCAACTATAATTACGGAGGGTCTGTAGGTATTAAAGGAGATTCCAAATACTGCTGTAAATCCTAATGCCATTGCTGTCATTACCAAAAATACCATATAATTATCCCTCAAACTAAGCAATCTTAATTTTACTATACTAAGCATTTTCAGACACCCCCTTATTGAAGATCACAACCCCAATAAGTGTGAGCAAAATTCCCGTTATTGCAAGTATTGATACATGTTTCAAAATATCTGCAAGATTATATCCTACTATAATTTTTAAATACGCTTTAAGGGCAACTCCGTTAAGTGAAATAAAACTCATCCTCCGGATTACTTCAGGCATAACATCTATAGGGAAGAAAGACCCTCCTACAAACGCCATCACTTGTATTATCACATTTTCAAATGCATTAGCCAATCTGTAATTTCCTGCCCTGTAGGTGAGAGAGGCTATGAAAATTCCAAGCCCTGCAACAGAAAAGGCTGATGCCGTGCTCAGAACAAGAATTGGGATCATATTTCCCCATTTTACCTTCAATGCAAAATGCGAATAGGCCAGCATGATAAATATTTGAAGGGAGGCTATTAAAAATATTACAATAAACTTCCCCGCCAAAATGTGGGTCTTGGAAATATCGGCAATAACCATTCTCTGATAGGTTTGATTATCTTTTTCTTCCAAAAGCATCCTGCCCCCCTGGCCTGCGGCAAACAGAAGAAACATGGTCATCATTGCAGCCGCATAGTATTCGGAGCTTTTTATGCTTCGTCTTCCCTCAACCGTTACATTATCAATGTTAACATTCGTCCCTGCCACCAAATCCGCCATGCCTTCCATTATTTCATCAATATTGTCAAATCCGTCTCCCCCTATATCATTGGCTGAAGCTGATTCAATAAGGACATTTTTGCCTATGATAACGGATGACATGGTATTGGTGTAAGCTTCCATCAGAGAGGTAACTATTTCTCCTGCCACAGGCCTGTCAGGATGAGTAAGAACCTTAAGATCCGCATTGTTTCTGAAGGGGGTGAGGAGGCTTATTTTCATGTCATAAATATATTTGTCGGGCAGGATTATAATTGCTGATATTTCTCCTTCATTTAACAAGTCTTTAGCCCTGTTTTCTTCTTCAACCCTGTAATCAATCAGTTTTGATACTTCTGGGTTTCCCAAAAAATCGTCGAAGAACATTTCCTCCGGGTTAACTTCATCTCCAGAAATATTTATCTTTAATCTTTCTTCCAATGTCTTGACAAATATCTCTGAATCTGCCCCTTTATCATATTGTTTTACAAGTGCAACCGGTATTTTTTCCATTCCTGTATCGTCGCTGCTCATGAAGGACCCTTTTAAAGCCATGCTTAAAATAGTCATTAAAACAAGGGGCATAAGCAGGGTAATTATTAAGGCCTGCCTGTCACTCAGGACGATTTTTAAATCTTTTACGATAATCCTTAATACTTTCATATGCCATGCCACCTTAATCCCTTAAAGCCTTGCCCGTAAGATGGAGGAATACCGCTTCCAAATCAGGCTTTTGAATATCAAGAGACCGGATTTTGGACTTTTCCTCCGAAATCCTTGAAATTATTTCAGCTAAGAGTATGTCGCCGTTTTCTCCAAACAAGGTTACCGTATCATCAAGGACGGCCGCATCGGACACTCCCGGAATCTCTTTGAAAATTTGCGGCATATTGCCGGTGATTTTGTCTAATTTAATATTTATCCGGGTTCTTTCCTTCACTAATTCCACCAATTCCTGCTTGGTTCCCGATGCAATAATTTTGCCTTCGTCCATAATGCATATCCGGGAGCACAGTTCTTCAGCTTCCTCCATATAGTGGGTGGTATATATTATTGTCATCCCTTGAGCACTTAGTTTCAGGACCGTATCTAAGATGTGAGACCTGGATTGGGGGTCAATGCCTACGGTGGGCTCATCCATAATAAGGAGGTCCGGCTTATGGAGGAGGGCTGCCCCGATATTGAGCCTTCTTTTCATTCCTCCGGAATATTTCTTGACTTTATCCTTCAATCTTTCATTTAATCCTATAATATCCGCTACTTCATTTATTCTCTCTTTTAACTCTGCACCCTTGAGGCCGTACAGATTCCCCCAGAATCTTAAATTCTCATATCCGGTAAGTGTGGGGTAAAGGGCAATATCCTGAGGAACTATGCCTAATTTTTGCCTTAAATTTTTTGAATTTTTAAAAATGCTTTCTCCCTCAAAAAATATTTCTCCTTCAGTTGGAGGCAGGAGGGTTGAAATGATGGATATTGTGGTTGATTTACCCGCACCGTTGGGTCCCAGGAGACCAAACACTTCCCCTCTCTTCACCTCAAAGCTTATGCCGTCCACTGCAGCTATATTTCCAAAATTCTTATATAAGTTTTCAACCTTTAACATAGGGCACCCCTAAAATTCAATTTTGAAGTAGTCTTCAATTCCGGAAGGCATGTTTTCTTCCATTTCCGCCGGCTTAAGAGTATTTTCGTCCGTAAGGACAGGAAATTCAAATCTCTGATCTTTGTTTATATCCCATGTTTTAATGTCAAGGTGGTACTTCATGCCTGCAATTCCTTCTTCTGAAGCGTCAATGGTCTTTAAGGATATGTCGATAATTTCGTTTACGATGTAACCGTCTATATCGACTAATGCCCGGTAGGTGAAGTTATCAACATTAAATTTTTCCGTGCTCCTTAATATGTCATCAAGGATTTCTTCAAATGTTTTATTTTCTTTCTCTCCATCTGCCTTTCCCATAGTCACCCTGATGTTCTTGTTAAAAAATGATTTCAGGGATTCATCCCTGGACAAAATTTGAGCTGTGTCCTTGAACAAGGCCTTTATTTGTTCATCACTCAGTTTAATTGTATATTCCGTTGTCTTGACTTCTCCGTCAGGAGTTGTGAGGACTAGGTTTTTTCCCTTGAATACATCCTCTTCATTCATCAAGCTTACCCATTTTTTAGTAAATTCCTTCTTACTTTCTTCGGAGATTATTTGATTTCCCGAGTATTCTTGTCCTTCTGCAAGCATTTCTTCATCAACCTTCAAATACTTTCCTATAACGGGAAGCTTCATGGACACTTCTTCTCCATTGATGTAAACCTCAAAATCATATCCCAGACCGCCGAAATTCAAATAACTTCTTATGATTGCCTTTTCTTTCTCATCATCAAACACCACGCTGAAGGTTCCCTTCATGTCTTTAATATAATTGAGCTCCTTTATTTCCTCTGCCGTCAATCCTTCAGGGTTGATTTCCGTGGTCAGGGTAAATTCTCCTCCAGTCTGACCCTTAGTAATCTGCTCTGTTTTTTCCGATGCCTTTTTATACTCAGCCAAGCTGTTTGTATTGCATGCTGTGATAATCACAAGTAATATGAGCAAAAATGCCGATATAATTAATACTTTCTTTTTCATTTCCATACCTCCAATACTATTTATCATTCCTTAATATGTTCCATCCTGTTTTGCCATCCTGAGCGGAGCTAATGATCTCAGCTTTAAGATCATCCAGCTAAAGCTCTCAGAATTATCACGTGTCATCCACACCATGAAAAATGAATATGCTTTGTCATCCTGAGGGTATGCGAAGGATCTCATAAGATTCAGGATGGCTCCATTTGCATTAATTCTCTGAATGATAACATAGTATTAAATTTACTATTGATTAAACAGTATCTTAAATCACAAGATCAGTGAATTATGATGTGACTTTTGGCATTATTTTGATTGTTACAAATCATTATTTATAGTGAAAATGGCTAACTGGGTCCTGTCTCTTAAGTCCAATTTCAGCAAAATTTTTGTAATATGGTTTTTCACGGTTCCCTGGCTTAAGAATAATTCCTCTGAAATTTCCTGATTATTCTTGCCTTCTGCTATGAGGCGGCATATTTCAATTTCCCTGTCTGTTAACAACTTAACCTTAGGGTCAGCTTGTTTATCCACAGCTTTGTTTGCCAGCTGTGAAAACTTGTCTAAAACTTTAACGGCTACCTCCGATTGAATCAAAGCTCCCCCATTATAAACCGTGCGGACGGCTCTTAATATTTCCGCAGGGGAGGTATCCTTCAGCAAGTATCCTGAAGCGCCGTTTTTCAATGCATCATAAATGTATTCATCGTCGTTAAAAGTTGTAAGGACTATTATTTTAATTTGGGGAAAGTCTTTTTTTATCATTGCCGTTGCTTCAACACCGTTTACTTCCGGCATTTGTATGTCCATAAGAACGAGATGAGGTTTTTTGATCCTGCATAATTCATAGGCTTTCTTGCCGTTGTCGGCGGTACCGACAATTTCAATATCTTCCTCAGCTCCTAATATAAGCTTAAGCCCTTCCGTTAAAATATCCTGGTCATCAGCCAATAGTATTTTTATCATCAATTTTCCTCCAATCCCCTTACTTTAAAACTAATATAAACACATACGTTTTGTCATCCTGAGTGAAATGTAGGATCTCATGAGATTCTTCACTTGCACTCAGAATGTCACTGCGTGAGTTCGAGCTAAAGCTCTCAGAATGGCAGTTTGTTAGTTATTTATACCAATGACACTCTGAGGGTTATTCATAACAATGACACTATAGGAGAGATCCTTCCAAATTCTCAGAATTAGTTTCTAAAGGAATGAATCCGTCTATTATGAAACCATCTTGTGATCTGTATTCAACCTTACCCCCAAATGCTTCAACTCTTTCTCTTATGCCTTTCAGTCCAAAACCTTCAATTAAAACCAAGGCTCCTTGCCCATTATCCCTTATGCTGAATTTTATATCCTCATTTGAATAGGCCAGCCTTATCCAAATCCTGGATGCATTCCCGTGCCTTAAAGCATTTGTCATTCCCTCCTGGAGTATGTGATACACCGCCCTGTTGATATTGTGGTTTTTTAATATTTCTCCTTCTATTTTCAGTTCAATTTTTGACCCGGTTTTTTTTGAGAATTCATCCGCTAAAGTCTTGATTGCCAATTCCGGCGAGGTTTCTTTTCCTCTTAAGGTTTCCACCACTTCTCTTATTTTGGACAAGCTGTCCCTTGCTGTCTTTAAGGAGCTATTCAGCATTTCAGCGGATTTTACTAAATCGGACCTTGAGTAATGGTCAGCCATTTGAAGCTGCATTATCAAAGCTGTCATATCATGTCCCAAGGTATCATGTATGTCCCTTGCTATCCTGTTTCTTTCCTCTATCACGGAGAGCCTGTTTAATTCATCCGTATATTCCTTAAGCTTCTTGTGGGTATCCAAAAGCTTCTTGTACAAAACATCCTTTTTTTCCTTTTCTTCCTTAGTGTGCTGTGCAAAGGCCGCGATTACCAAAATCAATATATTTACCGTCAAGAAAAATACCATTTGGGAAACATTGGATAAGTTGAATTTATAATAAATCAAGTACCCATATTTTATCATGGATATGATCACTGTAATGATTCCGACGATAAGTCCTTTTTTAAGGGGCAATATAAGAGATGCTTCAAGAAATGTTATTATGTAAAAAGAATGGAAAAAGTAATTTATTAAAAGCCTTGAATTGGATTCCATCATATAGATAAGTAATATATCAAGGAAGAACAATAAAAAAAGCTTATTATGGTCTTTTAGAAAATATTTAGAAATATTATTAACCAAAAAAAGCACAAAGATAACAATCAGCCCTATCAGCCTCTGCCTGTATGCATTTTCAAAATATAAGGCCGATAAAAACAAAATTATTAATAATAAAATTTTAAGCGCAAATAATAGGTTTTTGTTTTTTATCATATTCAACCCGAAAAATATTTTCTTATAATTTATTCACAAAACTTTTCCTTTATATTATCATATTTATGTTTTTTTGCATATGTTATTTTTATGGACTGAAATGGTATGTAGAATTTGAAATTATTCTTCACTGCGTTCAGAATTATCATGTGTTATCCACACCACGATAAATGAATACGCTTTGTCATCCTGAGCGAAGCGAAGGATCTCATGAGATTCTTCGAGCTTAAGCTCTCAGAATGCCAGTTTGTGAGTCATTCATAACAATGATACTTCGCGCTGTATTCATAGTAATGACACCCTGGGGTTAATCAAAGAATTGACGCCTGGGCGGGTTTTGAATTGTTCAAAATTTCAATTAATGTGTGAATACTAAATCCTTTTAAAGAAGGTATTTATGCATTCCCTGAAAGGGTGTGAAAAATGTCCGGGGAGAACCGTCCCCTCTGGGTCATAATCTTCTCTATGTCCGGGTTAATGACAGGAACAAAAAGGGACAGGTCTTTTGAGAACGAAAAGAACCGTCCCTAAAATCCTAAATCTTTAGATTAGATTTCTTTCGACAATTTGTTTTACAACAAAAGTAGCGACATGGTTGGCATAGCTGCCTCTTCCGAACCCTGCATCATATCCTAATTCCTGAGCAAGCTCGTGGTCGAGTCTGGGACCTCCGCATACCAAAATCATTTTATCCCTAAGTCCTTCCGCTTCCATCATTTCAACCAATTGCGTCAAATTGGCGATATGGACATCCTTTTGGGTAACTACCTGGGATACCAGTATTGCGTCTGCCTTCACTTCAACTGCCTTTGCAATAAGCTCCTCGTTGGGCACCTGGCTGCCCATATTGATTGCATTGATTCCCTTATATCTTTCAAGTCCGTAGTTGCCGTCAAAACCCTTCATATTCATGATGGCATCTATTCCGACGGTATGGGCATCCGTACCTGTGCAGGCCCCCACAATCACCACGTCACGTTTAATGTATTTTTTGATGTATTCTTCAACTTCTTCCCTATCCATGAATTCCATATCTACCTTGGGAACTTCAATAGATGTGTAGTCAACTGTGTGGGTGCATTTTCCGTAAATTACAAAATAAGTGTATCCTACACCCAAGTCCTTGGAGAATACTACAGCAGGATCATCAAATCCCATTTTTTCAACCAATTGCTTGGCAGCTTCGTTTGCCTCATCCCCGTAAGGAACAGGCAGGGTGAAACTCATTTGAACCATTCCGTCATTAAGTGTATCCCCGTAGGGTTTTATTCTTGTTAAATCAACCTTTTGTATATTTTCCATCATTTTGCACCCCCCAGCATTAAATCAACAAACGGGTTAAAGTGTTTTTCATCTTTTTCGACAACGCCGTCCAATCCTTTGCCGCCTGTAAAGCTCCTTTTTACGCCGCCGAATTTGCCTTTTTCAATGGTGCTGAAGATTCCTTCCCTTTCGATGTCTCGTAATAGTTCCTCCGCCTTAGCCAATACATCCTGGGCTCTTCTCTGAATTATGCCGTCTTTTTTGTATTCAATTTCATTGCCGATGTCACGGGCATTGTTGAAAATATACTGGGCATTTTCTATTGACAGCATCCTGTCCTGAAGATGAGGAGTGTGAATTGCTTCGGTAGGCATTCCCAGCAGCTGAATTCCCTGGTGTGTCCATATTGAAATAAAGTTGAACATAGCATCCTGCAGGTGTCCCCTGAATATATTTCCTGTCATATATTTTGTAGGAGGCATATACTTAAGGGGAGCCTTGGGGAATATTTCTCTTGCCATCTGAGCCTGTGCCAATTCATACAAAAATCCGTTTTCCAGCATGGGGTTCATTTCAAAAGCGTGGCCCAGCCCCATCTGCTCTTCCGGAATTCCTGCCTTTAATGCAAACTGCTCGTTAATAAACTGGGATGCCAATACTGTGTGGGCTTCTTCGTAGGCATCTGCCGTAGTCAGGTAATTGTCTTCTCCCGTATTGATGATGATACCGGCATAACCGTTGATAATTCTTGAAAAATATTGGTCAACCAAGGTTCTTTGCATATTGATGTCCCTGAAAAGAATTCCGTAAAGGGCGTCATTTAACATTACGTCAAGTCTTTCCAAGGCACCCATGGCTGCTATTTCAGGCATGCAAAGTCCTGAGCAGTAGTTGCAAAGACGGATGTATCTTCCTTCTTCTAAGCTCACTTCATCAAGGGCTTTACGCATAATTCTGAAGTTTTCCTGGGTTGCATAGGTTCCACCGAAGCCTTCCGTCGTAGGCCCGTAAGGAACATAGTCCAACAAACTCTGGGCTGTTGTTCTGATGACGGCTATTACATCGGCCCCTTGTTTTGCGGCAGCCTGTGCCTGCAGAACATCCTCATAGATATTGCCTGTTGCAACAATTACATACAGATAAGGCTTTCTTCCTTCACCGATAGTATTTAAATACTCATCTCTTTTTGCCCTGTTGTTTTTAATCCTCTCTACCGTCTTCCTTGCAGTTTCATATACTGCTTCCATGATCTTATTTTCATCGGCAATGGGCAGTTTTGTGATTTGGATTTGTCCCGAGCTTACCTTTTCTGCTATTTCCTGGGGGTTTTTCCCGGTATTTACCATGGCATTCCCTATCCAGAATGCCGCCCCCCTTGATAGGCCGCCCCCTTCTTTGATGGCGTCTACCAACACATTGGGAAGGGGCTTATCTATTTCGTCAACACCATCTACACCCAAGAGACGGGCAACGGTTCTTTCAACGGCAACAGTGGTATTCTTGTCGATGAAATTTTGTACATCTTCTGCAATGTTTCTTGCAGCAGAACGTGCACTGTCAATTAACCGAGGGTTGAGATTTAATTTACTTTCCATTTTTCCTCCTTATATTGATTATCTTATATCCTTCGCCTGGGCTCAGGATGACATTAAATGTAGTTTTCTGCATCTTTGATGATTTCTTCGTCCATGCCTGCAATTCTTGCTATTTTTAAGGCATCCTTCGGAATATCACCGGAATATTTTACTTCAATAAGTCTGTAATCCATGTATTTTTGAACCTGGTCAATGCTGTTTTCATCTATCCCGCCACCCTCTTCAGGAAATTTAAGTCCCTTTACCTGAAGGTTGAGGATGTCCGGGTCATTTGCCACATTGTCATAATGGGTTGTCAAGACTGTAATGGATTCCTTCTTTTTAAGATAGTTTACCACTGCCTTGGTAATTGCATAACCTTCCTTGGGGTTGGTGCCTCCGGCCAGCTCATCTATTAGAATGAGACTCCTGGTGCCGGAACTTTTTATTGCTTCTTTTAAGCCGACAATTTCTGCTCCAAAGGTAGAAAGGCCCTTATCGATGGACTGCTCGTCGCCTGCAGAAATAAAAATATGCTCAAAAAGACATAAGCTTGCATATTGGCATGGAACAAACATGCCAAAGCTTGCCATTGCGGCAATTTGGCCTATCATTCTAAGGGTTACGGTCTTGCCTCCCATATTTGCTCCGGTTATGCAGACCACATTTTTATTGAGATTTAAATCGATGGGAACATATTCAACATGTTTTTCCTTCAATGCTTTTTCAAGTTTAAGGTTTCTGCCGCCCTTAATCGTAATTTGCAGGTCCTTGATTATTTCCGGCTCAACGGAATTGGTTTTTTGTGCAAAATTTGCCCTTGCGATAAGATAGTCGATTTCACCGATAGTCTCTGTGTTTTTTTGCAAAATATGGCTGTATTCTTTTATTGATGCCGAGATAGCTTGTCGAATTCTATACTCTTCGTCATTTTCTTCATGGGTGAGGTCTTCGTATTTTTTTTCTAACTTGTCGATTTCATCGGTATTTTTGATTTTATAGATTATATTTAAGTAATTTTCTCCGGATACCCTCAAATAAGCTTCCCTGTTAAGGTCATCCGCCTTATCTTTTTGTGACTTGCTGATGGTTACTTCATCTTTCAAATTTAACCTAATATTATGCCTGCCTTCTACCTCTTCCCTGATTTTTTTCTTTAATAAACTGATAGTCTTTTCAATCTGCCTTTTTTCACTTCGGATTTCTTTTAACTTCTGCGAATATTCATCGTAAATATAAAAGGTATTCAGCTTTTCGCAGGCCGGGTCAAGTTTCTTATATAACTGGGGCAGGGGGGTTAATTGTAAGAGCTTTATGCCGGTATTTGAAATGCCTCTTAAAATTTTATCCATCTTGTCGACTGATATGAGAAAGTTTTTTATCTCAAACAGTTCCACTTCGTCAAGAACCTGATTGCTTCTTGCCCTGTGAATGGTTTCAAGTATATTCTTAATGTGCTTCAATAGGTCGATTATATCTCGCCTCTGCCTGAGTTCGATAAATGCCCTTATTTTATCGAACTCAGTCTTAAGGTCTGCCTCCTGACCTCTTAGAAAGGGTTTTGCTCCTAATTTTGCCTTCAAGCCGTATTCCGTAATCGGTTTTATTTCATTGAGAATATAATCGAAATTTACCTTTTTAACCGTGCTTTCCGTCATAAAACTATTCAATCTTCATCACCGCCCCACGCCACATCAACTAACTTCATCCCCGGCAGGACCTTTTTCATATTTTCCTTAAAAACTAAGCTGTCAAAGAAATATCCTTCCGGAGATACCGGGTTTAAAGTCACCGCCAAGACATTTATCCTGTCAATGACTTCAACTGTAAGACCCTTCCTTCTCATTTCATTCCATACATTTATGTCTGCAAATATCTTTGTTCCGTCCTCTATGATTAATTTTATGCCTCTTAAATGCTTATTTCCCCACAGGTCCTTCAACATGGAGGTTGTCAGCGCACCCTTAATAAAGACATGGCTTGTATTTTCATCAATTAATTCACTGATTTTCTTGCCGCCCCCTATGCTTGTTTTGATATCGGGAACTTTTATTCTGCCCTTTCCAGATATGATGCATGTTTTATTGGTTTTCCGAACGATATTTTTAACATCCTCATCAGTTTCTTTCAGGGAGTAGCATTCCACGGCATGGGCAGTCTTTTCCAAAACCTTTTTCATGTCCCTGCTCAATACGGCTCCCGTCGCTATAATGCATGCATCCGTAATGACCGGAGACGAAACGGCTTTTCTGTCTATTGCCCCGTCTATGAATACCACTTCAGCTCCGTAATGTTTAAGGCGTCCTGCAACATATTTCATATCTTTTGCAGTGACAGGTCCGGCAATCTGAATATTGCCTTTTTGTCTGACCTTCACTATTATTACTTCCCCCATGGCAGTTGATATTCCCGTAGTTTCCAATATTTCCGTCTTAGCATTGGAAAGCATCAGGGTTTTTTTGGCTGTTGCTGCAAACATTCCTTCAGTAGCCATAATTGATGGCTTTTGTGTCTGTGTCACCAAGTCTGTGTTTTCACCGTCTCGACCTGTTGAAGTAATCCCTGTTTTTATATTTAATTTTGCCCCTTCCTCCATGAGATAATTAAGGGTCATAGTCTTGCCCGCATTTTTTGCAAGACCTATGATTGACACTGTTTCATATTTATTATGTTTTATGGTTTCAATCAATCTCATGGAAGCCCCTCTTCTTACAAGGGACATTTCTTCATTTGAAGTCGTGTCCCTAAATCTTAATGGTGAACTCTTTCTCTTCTTGCTAATTTTGTAGGTTCAAGCGCCAGGTCATTTCCTTGAAGGAGTCCTGCAACCCCTGTAAGCGGGTCTGATTTTTTACCCTGGCAAACATCGCACTTGCACTCCAATTCCGGCAATTGCGGCTCTGTATATGTGGTGATTACACCTTCGTAGTTTCTCAAAATTACCTTGTCAGCTGATTGCGACAATACATAGTTAGGCATAACGGGTGTTTTTCCTCCGCCTCCCGGTGCGTCAACAACAAAGGTCGGTACGCAGAAACCTGAAGTATGTCCCCTTAGGCTTTCCATGATTTCGATGCCTTTTGCTACAGGTGTCCTGAAATGTTCAATGCCTAAGGAGAGGTCGCATTGATAAATATAATAAGGTCTTACCCTGTTCATAACCAATTTATGAACCAAGTCCCTCATAATGTGGGGGCAGTCATTAACCCCTCTCAATAGAACCGATTGATTTCCTAAAGGAATACCGGCATCTGCAAGCTTTCTTAAAGCTTCCATGGATTCCGGCGTAAATTCTTTCGGATGGTTGAAGTGGGTGTTCAGCCAAATAGGATGATATTTCTTGAGCATGTTAACCAAATCATCCGTTATACGCTGGGGTAAAACAACCGGTGTCCTTGAACCAAGGCGAACAATTTCAACATGGGGTATTTCTCTTAATTTACTGATAATATATTCTAATTTTTGGTCTGATACCAGCAGGCAGTCTCCCCCTGACAACAATACGTCCCTTACTTGAGGAGTGTTTCTGATGTAATCGATGCATTTATTGATGTTTTCCATTCCCACTTCATCGTCGCTCTGTCCGGCAAATCTTCTTCTTGTGCAGTGCCTGCAATACATTGAACATTGGTCGGTTATTAAGAACAACACCCTGTCCGGATAACGGTGGGTCAATCCCGGTGCCGGTGAATCTTCATCCTCATGGAGGGGGTCAACCATATCTGCAGCACTTACATGTGTTTCCGCAAATGTCGGTACGGCCTGCATCCTTATGGGGTCCCTGGGATCATCCTTATCCATGTGGGCTGCGTAGTATGGGGTGATGCCCATTCTGAATTTTTCCAGCACCTTGTTGATAATTTCTTCCTCTTCCTCGGTAACGTTAATAACTTTCTTTAATTTTTCTACACTGTCTATTCTGTTTTCAACCTGCCATCTCCAGTCATTCCACTCTTCCGGCTTCACGTCTTTCCAGAGTTCTATTTCGTTATAATAAGCCACTTTTCTTCTACCTCCCTTAATATTTTAAACAAGCAACATGCGTCATTCACTGAGTGAATGCCATGTTGCTTATTTGGATTTATTTTATTTATGCATAAAGCTTGGTGAATAATTCTCTCAATCCTTTGCTTTCTCTCAGAACTTGAAGTGCTACTTCAGCATGACCCTTGGTATAACCGTTTCCGATTATCATATTGACATCTTTGCCGACACCTTCAGCACCTAAGGCTGCCTTTGTGAAACTTGTTGCCATACTGAAGAAGTAAACCGTAGCTTCGTCCTTTGCTGCAAGTATTGCGGACATTTCGCAGTTGGGTCTTGATACGCAGCTGATTACCAAATCACATAGTTTTCCGTCTGTTGCTTCCATGATTTTGTCATATACTTCAATTGCATTTGTAGCATCTCCTGCTATTAAAACATCTGCTAAACCTAATTCCTTTACGGTTTTCAGCGATACTTCCCTGTGGGCCCAACATATAACCTTACCTGTGGGGCCGGCCTTTTTCTTTGCTTCATACAGGCACAAGAGCCCTGATTTACCGCCTCCGCCAAGTACTAATACCGTGTCCCCTTCTTTGACCAATTTCTGTGTTTGCGCCGGTGCTCCTGCCACATCAAGCACTGACAAGGCAAG
Organism: Tissierellia bacterium; assembly: GCA_012520455.1. Taxonomy (GTDB): domain Bacteria; phylum Bacillota; class Clostridia; order Tissierellales; family Sedimentibacteraceae; genus Sedimentibacter. The sequence continues at coordinate 10,636 of JAAYOE010000140.1, read as the reverse complement.
GTTTTCGGGTATATCATCCGGCAGTTTTGCATAGATTCCGCTTTCAAATAATATTGCTTTTCCCTTAATATCAACCTGGTCTATGTCAGGTCTCACTTCTAATATTTCGTCAATTACCAGGGGAGTCAGTGACAATGATACCAATGTTGCTAATTTGTCACCAACCTTCAAATCCGTTTTTCCCTCAAGAGCAGGACCTATTTGTTCAACAGTTCCGATTAGCATTCCTCCTGAACCGGTTACGGGGTTTTGGTGCTTGCCTCTTTCAGCAACTATGCCTTTCATAATTTCTTTGATTTTTTCTACATCTCCGCCGGCTTGATCCTTAATTTGGGTGAAGCTTGCCGAGTCAATATTCAATGTCTGTACATCGATAAGTATTTCATTGTCGTATAACTCCATAGTGTTGTCAATTTTCAAAGCCGGCTGTGGTAACACTCCTTTAGGTTCAATCACTCGGTGCGTACCATACGGGTTTCCTTTTTTCATAGTGCCTCCTTAATATTTATTGGGTTGGGTTGGGTTGAATATTGGGTTTATTCAACTATATAATTTGCAATAATTATGCCAATTATCCAAGAATTAAATAACGGCTGATTTTCAACATTTTTTGGAAGGATCGCCCATCTTTAGTCAGTCAAGTGCCGAATATTCAGCTTTTTGTATTGATGTAAAAATATAATTATGATATAATTGTTACGAGTTACCCTTGCTTGGCATACCCTGAGGATAGCAATGGGATTTTTGATAAAATACAGTAAAAATAAGAAGTTTAGGATGGTATAAAATGGATAACAGACCAATTGGAATTTTTGACTCCGGAATCGGAGGGCTTACGGTTATGAGAGAGGTTATGGAGCAGCTTCCATACGAAAACATAATTTATTTGGGAGATACTGCGAGAATACCCTACGGCTCCAAATCCGTGCAGACAATAAAAAAGTTTTCCCACCAATGCGCTGCATTTTTAAAAAACAAGGATGTAAAAACCATTGTTATAGCCTGTAATACGGCAAGCTCAAATGCCCTTGACTCATTAACCCAAGAATTTGATATTCCCGTTATCGGAGTTATAGACCCCGGTGCAAGGAGCGCATCGAAAGCCACAAAGACCGGCAAAATAGGAGTAATAGGCACAACAGCCACCATAAACTCCTATGCATACCAGAAAAAAATTATGGAATACCTCAGCACTGCAGAAGTAATAGGGATACCTTGTCCGCTTTTTGTCCCCATTGTTGAGGAAGGCTGGGAATATTCTCAAGTAGCAGTCCTTACCGCAGAAAAATACCTGACGGAATTAATGGAGCATGATGTTGATGCCTTGGTTTTAGGATGTACCCATTATCCCATACTGAGACACACCATAAAAAAAGTTCTGGGGCCCCAGGTAACACTTGTAAATCCCGCTTTTGAAACTGCCAAGGACTTAAAAACCCTCTTGACTGAAAGAGACCTCCTCAATGAAAATTATGATAAGCCCCGTTATGAGTATTATGCGACCGATGCACCTGAGCGATTCAGGAGAATAGGAGGCAATTTCTTAAAAAAAGAAATTGATAACCTGCATGAAATTACCATAGATAATCTCTGAGAGGTATGACATGGAAAGCGTAAAAATTAGAATAAACACCGTACAGACGATTGATGAAGCCGGCAATGAAGATGTTATAGAACTTCTTACGGAAGCAAAGTTGGAGAAACTGAAGGACTGCTTTATCATAAACTATGATGAAAGCGAAATTACGGAGCAAAAGGGAAGCCGGACCAGGCTTAAGGTATATAAAGATAAAATGCTGATGACCAAGGTTGGAATTTATTCTTCGAAAATGGAGTTCCAACAAGGTAAAAAATATACCAATTTGTATTCAACCCCCTATGGCAGCTTTGACTTAGTCTACAATACAGTTTTGTATGAAAATAAATTGAATGAAAAAGGCAGGGGAAATATTTATACCGAATATGTGATTACTTTTGCCGACTCCGATGAAAGCTACAATAAATTGAGTATTGATATAATTTAGACAAACACGAACATTAACGCCTATTTTTCGGCATGATACGCTTAATTTTCGGCACTGGAAGGGAGAATATGGAAATCAAATATTTTGATGCTTTAATGGAAGCAATAGAATTGATAAATGATGGTATTCAAATAATTGATGCCAGCGGAAGAATTGTATATCACAATGCTGCAGCAAAACAAATGGATGAAATAGATGCTGAAAAAGCAATAGGGAGACACATACTTGAAGTGTATCCTTCTCTTACCTTTGAAACAAGCACCATCATGAATGTCCTGAAAACCGGTAAACCTATTTATAACGTTGAGCAAAATTTTGTCAATTATAAGGGTGTTAAAATTTCTACATTAAACTCAACCCTCCCCATTATTTATAACAATAAGGTTATCGGTGCCCTGGAAGTTTCACGGAACATTACCAAGGTAAGAGAATTATCGGAAAGAATAGTCACCCTCCAGAGGGAATTGTACGAGGTTGATCAAGGGGTGGAAAAAACATCAAAACCCTTGGCCAAGTATACTTTTTTGGACATAATAGGTCAAAACAAGGAAATACTGAGGCTTAAATCCTTAGGCCTAAAAGCAGCAATGACAGACTCTCCGGTAATGGTTGCCGGCAGCACCGGAACCGGCAAGGAATTATTTGTCCAATCCATTCACAATTCAAGCAAAAGGAAATACAAACCCTTTATTGCTCAGAACTGTGCCGCCCTGCCTGCCAACCTCCTTGAAAGCATTTTATTCGGCTCGGAAAAGGGGAGCTTCACCGGGGCGGAAAACAAGCCGGGTTTATTTGAACTGGCAAACGGGGGCACCTTATTTTTGGATGAGATAAATTCAATGCCCTTAGAACTGCAAACTAAGCTCCTTCGGGTAATCCAGGACGGCCGGGTGAGAAGGGTAGGCTCAAGCAAAACCAAGGATGTGGATGTTAGAATAATATCCGCCATCAATACAGATATCAATACCGTGGTGGAAACAAAACAGATAAGGCAGGACTTGTTCTTCAGGCTGAATGTTATAACCTTGGTGATTCCTGATTTATGCAAAAGAATTGATGATATACCTCTCTTGGTAGAACATTTCATAGAAAAATACAATAAAAAGTGCAATAAGTACTTCAGCGGAGTTTCTAAGGAAGTCCTGGATATATTTTTGGATTACAGCTGGCCCGGCAATGTCAGGGAGCTTGAACACGCCATCGAAAGCGCCATATCCTTGTATGATGCTGAAATCATAAGAGAAGACCACCTTCCCTTCCAATTCAAAAATTACCAGGTTAACGGCAATTCATTGGATACCGGTGCGATTCAACACTTGAACAAGGCTGTTGAAAAAGTTGAAAGGAAAATTATCATATCAGCCTTGGAGCAAACCGACTACAATATCACAAAAGCTGCCAAGCTGATAAATATCCCCAGACAAACCCTCCAATATAAGATCAAAAAATTAGACATCCTCTTTTAGTGGGACAGTGGGGACGTACCTTGTTGTCCCAGTAGGGCAGTGCAAGGATGACAGGAACGGTTCTCGTCCTTGAGCGGCAGTGATGATTCTTTTTCGTGGGACAGTGGGACAGCAAAGTACGTCCCCACTGTCCCTAGTTGGAGAGGGAGGAAGCGTAGGTGCTGGCCCTCTTATCCACCTTGCCCTTTTCGATAAATTCGAATATCTTGGATTTTAATTTGATGTTTTCAATCCCCCTCTTTGCTTTAATCATCTCGATTTCTTCTTGGCTGAGGACTTCCTTGAGCTTATCTTCACTTGCCAAGCTTAGTGCGGGTGAATCTTGATCTTTTCCAAAATCTACAAAGCACATGGGGGGGAACATAACACACCACCAATTGCTGCCTTCAGCCCTTCCGATTTCAATTTTAAGGGCATCATAATAGCCTTCCGGCAAAACTATTTCTTCATAAGCCTTGCGGGGAAATTTATAATTGCCGTAGTACACGTCTACATCGTAATCATAGCCTTCTTCTTTTATGATCTTTTCCGCCTCATCCCTTATTTGTGAGAGCTTTTCCACTATGAGATTTGAACTGTCAGGCTTATGACTGATGCCTTCAAATTCCTCATTAAAGATGGAGATTATCTTATTTCTCACCTTGTTCTTCAGTTCCTGGTCTTGTAAGCTGTCTGAATTTGCCAAAACATGGAGTCTTATAACCTTGCCCTTTATTTCGGATAAATCCCCATAGGCCTCGGCTGAATATGCTACTAAGATTGCCAAGGCAACAAAGATGGCAGAAATAAATATTTTTTTACTATACCTCATTTTTCCTCCTATTTTACCAATCCTGTACTTTTTATCTGCATTTTGTAATATACCTTAATATCTGCCTGAGCAAATATTTCATCATACTTATCCCTTACTTTTTCATATTCATTCTTGTTATATTTATAAAGCTTATCTTTGATTCTGAGCAAATCCGCCTTGTATTGGGTTTGAAGCTTATCTATAGTGTCAGTTGAGGTTTCCGACAGCTTCTTAATGGATTCTTCCTTAACTCTGTTTAAGAAATACCTGTCTTCCAAGCTGTTGTTGCCGATTATGAAAGAATCAACGTAACAATACAGGGTCACATAATAATCAACTGAGAGTTTATCCCCTTTTAGCCTTATCTTATCTGTCATGGTTACATCCACTGCATCCAGGGATATGGTCGTTCCGTCGGTTTCAACGTTTATATTCCTGATATTTGCATTTGACGGGTCCAATAAAAGCATCACCGCTTCTAATTCATCCGTTTCCAGAAAACCAACCAGCTCATATTCCTTAATAATGGCTGCTCTTTCAATTTTCAGGCTTTTTTCGTTCACCTCAACAAGAGGTATCATTGCATTGCCTGTCTTGCCTAAATTGAGGATAGCTTCGTCAAAGGTAAATACATCCTGTTGGCTTTCTCTTTTAAGCTTAACAAGCATATCGCTTAAGAACCTGCCTACTATGGGGCTGCTTGGTATTTCAGTATTGATTATGTCTTCTGCCTTTCCCTTTGCTATACAAATTTTCACCCTCCGGTTCATTTGAGGAGACCGCTGAATTTCATCGAAAATTCTTTTCATCGCCTCAGAATCCCTCGCTAAGTCTTCGCCTAAAACTATTACCTGCATGAGCCTGTCAGAAATCACCTTATCCGAATGAAGATAATTAAGGTGGTAAAAATCAGCAAAGCTTTCCCCTTCATTGGAATATACCAGCCTATCCTCCTCGCTCCCTTCATTTATTTTGGGGATTTCCGAAATAAAATTCAATTTGTCTTCCTTCTTATCGATTCCTACTGCAAACAGGTATTCCCTCTTGTTAATTTCAACACTGTCCCAGCAGCCGCAAAGAAGGATTGTTGATATTATCAATAAACTCAATGTAAGCTTTTTCATGTTGACCTCTTATATTTTCTTCCGGCTGCATATGCTGCCAATAGGGGTATAAAAAGATTCATGCCGCTTAATATATATATAGGTATTTGAATGTAGGGAAACATCATATACATACCCGGCAGGCCTGCAGCCATCAAATACAAAATGGGAATCTGAATGAATATAAAATAGCCGTTTTCCTTGGTCTTAAAGGTTTCCTGCATGGCGAGGTTAGTGAAAAAAGCAAGTATGCATATGCTTGTAAAAATTACTGTTATCTGCAGGCATAATCCCACGATTTCCGTACTTTCAAAAAAGAAACCGGGAATATTCACAAATTTCATAATGGAAACGAAGGGCCAGACCAAGTTAGCAGCTTCCTTGGTTCCAAACTTGACAATTATCAATAAATAGCTGACCATGTACAAGACAGCACTTATAAGCAAATACCTTTTATTAATTTTTGGGTTTTTTCCCTTGGCCGATACCCTGGAGTTTGAAAACAAAAGCAGAGAAAATCCAAAAAAACTTAAGGCAGCATTGGGTACGGACTTCAAAATTCCTTCCATATCGGGCGGGTATACGGGGAAAATATTCGAATAATCCGCATAGTAGGTTGAAAAAATAATTATCAGCAAATATGGAATCAAGGATGTTAGAAGAACTATATTTGTAATATTGGCAATTGTGTGTATGCCTTTTTTTGCCGCATATGCAGCAGTCAGCAAAATTGCAACTATTACGGTGCTCAGGGGAGTTCTGAACATCATCATGAGTTTTACCTGCTCCGCAAAATCCTTCATTATCAGGCTGTTAACAGTCAAAAACATAAATATGTAATATATTCCTATGAGTTTTGAAATAAATTTGGGAAACACCTTATCCGATACACTTATAATCGTATCTTCATCATAGGTCTTCATGGCCTTATTGACTGCCTTTATTGCAAAAAATAAGATTAATGCCGCTATAAGTACGGAAATCCAGCCTTCGGGACCGTCAACCCCCGTAAGCAGGACAGGCATCAGCATTGACTGCAATACAAATGATACCAACAGTAAAATTGATAAATTCTGATAAGGTGTAATATCCTGATTAAACATTTTTCTTCTCTTCCTTTTCCATGTGTAAATAATCCGGCTTCCTGACCAACTTCCTTATTCTTGGTCTGATCAGGGTATCCTTAAGGTCTCTTTTGTTTTCAACAAAGCTGATAAAGGGTGTCATATAAGGTATGCCGCAGCTTTTTAAAGTGCAGAGATGAATCGTAAGAAAACTTAAGCCGATAGATATTCCAAACAAGCCGAAGGTAGCAGCCAATACTATAAAAGCAAATCTTATGAGCCTTAAGGTTGCACCGAAATTATAGCTTGGGATGGTAAAGGATGCTATTGCTGTCAAGGCCACAACAATTACAGCCAAGGGGGTAATCAGGCCTGCTTCCACGGAAGACTGGCCGATAACCAAACCTCCCACCAAACCTATGGTTGAACCCACGGGAGTTGTGATCCTGTAGGATGCCTCCCTGACCAATTCAATGACAAGCTCCATTAACAGGGCTTCAAAATAAGGGGGAAAGGGTACATTTGCCCTTGAAGCCGCCACATATAAGCTGAGCTGGGTAGGAAGAAGGTTGGGATGGTATTGGGTAACTGCCACATATAAGGCAGGCAGAAGCATTACTATGGGCAGTGCAATATATCTCAATAGGCGGATGGCACATGCAGGCAGCCATCTTTCATAATAATCCTCCGAGGATTGCATGAAGGATACGAAAATTGCAGGTGCAATCAGGACGGAAGGAGTATTGTCCACGGCTATTACAACCCTTCCTTCCAAGAGGGCGGATGCGGCAGCGTCAGGTCTTTCGGTATTTTCGAGTTGGGGAAAGGGGGAATAGCCGTCATCTTCAATCATTTCTTCAATGTAGGAGCTTTCGAGAACCGCATCGATTTCTATATTATTAATTCGCTTTTCCACTGTTTTCAAAACTGTCTTATTTACTAAATCCTCTATATATATAATTGCAATATCGGTTTTGGACCTCTTGCCAACCTGAGTGTACTTAACCTTTAACTTGGGGTCCCTTAACCGCCTCCTGATTAATGAAATGTTCACCTTCATAGTTTCATTGAAGCCGTCTCTTGCCCCCCTTATGAGGGTTTCGGCGGAAGGCTCCTGGACTCCTCTCATGGGCCAGCCCCTGGAGGAAAGCATTATACCCTTATTGCAGGTATCCAAAAGAAGCACGGTCTCCCCGGAAAGGATTTTATCTACACATTCACCAATGGTTGTTATAATTTGAATTTCTGAAACCGCTATGCTTGTTTTTGCAATTTCCTGCTCAAGCTGAGCATTGGACATATTCTGTGCCTTATCTAAGTTAAGACCCATGAGAAGATTTTCTATTGCATACTCGCTTATTGCTTCCTTTGTAGTCATCCCATCCACATATAACAAAAGCATTTTTAGGTTTTTTGTCTTGCCTGCTTCTAATTTCCTATATATTATGTCATCGGCATTTTCAAAAACCTTCCGGAAGATCTGCTCATTTTTATGTATATCCGTATTTATTGGTTGATTTAAATCTAAATCCTTCATAAGCACTCCTAAATATATATTGCAGTTGCTGCGGCTATTGCCAAAAGCCCGTAAATTATTCCCGTATAACGCACAATTTTATAATCTTTGTGATAATTCTTCCTTTTTAACTCCTTGCTGGTTCTGAATATCAATATATAACTGATTATCAGAAATACTATTATCACATCATTGTTAATTATTTTTTTCAAATCATTGATTAAAAACATAGGTCCTCCTGAGTGGGATAAGCTGTTACTAATATTTGCACTTTTTTATTTTTTATTCCAAATTAAGAAAAAACCCTATAAATACAAAAAGGACGGTTCTTGTATCCTATAAAAGAACCGTCCTTAGGTCAGCCTGACAACCTGGAAGTCGATGACACTACCCCCGTCCCCTTGTCACCTTGTCATCATATTTCATATTTCTGCTTTTTTCTGACCAAGGTTGATATATCTATGCCCAGCCTCAGGGCTGCCTCCTTCATGTTTTTAGAAACAGCCAAGGTGGATTCAATAATTTCCCTTTCAAATTCTTCCATTTTTTCTTTCAGGGTCTTTGTCCCTGTCACAAAGAGGTCAGCCTGGTCGGTACCCCCTGGCAGCATCAGATGCTCCCTGAAGAGGTCTGTCCCGATTTCCGCCCCATCCGCCATCAGCACCAAACGTTCGATTATATTTTTTAATTCCCTTATGTTGCCCGGCCAGTCATATATTAAAAAACTCTGAAGGCAGTTTGAACTGATGTAACAGTTTCTGCCGTATTTATTGTTGTAATACTCAAGGAATTGATACGACAAGGGGATTATGTCTTCCTTCCTGTTCCGCAAGGGCGGAATCACTAAAGTCACCACATTCAACCTGTAGTACAGATCTGCCCTGAACTTCTTTTCTTCCACAAGCTGCTTCAAATCATGGTTTGTGGCTGCGATAATCCGGGCATTGAACTCAATGGGGTTAGTACCTCCTATCCGGTAAAACATCTTGTCATTTATGGCACTGAGAAGCTTAACCTGGAGGGTATAAGGCATGTCTCCTATTTCATCCAGGTAGAGGGTACCCCCGTCGGCTTCTTCAAACAAGCCTTTCTTTCCTCCTTTTACAGCACCGGTGAAGGCCCCTTCTTCATAACCGAAAAATTCGGATTCAAGCAGGTGCTCCGGTACGGCCCCGCAGTTGATTTTTATGAATTTACCCTTGCTCCTGTGGCTGATCTTGTGTATATACTTGGCAATAAAATCCTTTCCCACGCCGGTTTCCCCTAAAATTAAGACCGTACTGTCAACTTTAGCTATTTTTTTTGCTTTTTCGTAAATATTCTTCATTTTTACGTTGTTTATAATGTCTTCAGGGTCTTGTAATTCCTCGGTATCTAACTTGTAATCACCCTGGATAAACAAGTTTTGTTCCTTGGCGATGGTTTTCATCAACATATCCAGTTCGGTAACATCCCTGATAACGGCAATTGTCTTTGCCAAATTCCCCTTTTCGTCAAATATTGGCGAGCCTGAAACTAAGCACCTCTGACCCTTGTAGTAGTGGTTTATGGTTGATACGGGTGCTAAAGTTTCTATAACTTTTGCACAGCATGAATTGGGAAGGATGTTACTTTTTCTCAAGTCATAAACCGTATTGCCTATGATTTGGTCTCTCGTAAGTCCGGACAAATTCAAAAATGCATCGTTGGCATATATGGTTGTCCCCCGTTCATCGGTTATATAGATGCCGTCCTGTAATTTGTTCAGCATTTCATTATATAAATATTGTTGAGAATTCAATCTCTCAATTTGTTTCTGAAGCTCACTTCCGATTGTAAAATCATAAAAGAAAAAATTGAATAAATCGTGGTTGTATAATTTAAATTTGTTGTGGATAACATAGTATACGGAATTATCCTTGTTTTTAACGGAATAGAGATTTTTATCCTTATCAACGTTAATATCATGGAAAAACATTGTTATTTTTTTATTCAGGATATCGGTCTTTACTACATTTTTTTTGAAATATTCATTGCAGTATAAAACGTTTAATTTGTTATCAGTTATAACAAAACCCATATCCAGATCATTTTTAATTGATGGCATATTTTTTTATCCTCTTTCTAATAAAATTAATACTTGTTATTTTATTAACTATATTTCAAATTGCCTATCTTCTTATTTTTAATTATATATACATGTATGCAAAAATGCAATATTTTTTGTTATTTTGATATGCAGTTTTGCATATCAAGATAGCTTTTTTATCAATAAAACTACTGAATTTCAATAGAAATTTAAAAATAATCTTGGCATGAAAAATGCTACATTGAATACAGCATATACTAGCCCACATAATAACCGTAAATAAAAAATCAGGAGGAAATTATGAGAAAAGCAGTTATTGTTTCAGCAGCAAGAACACCCATAGGTTCTTTCGGGGGTGCTTTTGCTTCACTGTCGGCTGTTGACCTGGGAGTGATAGCAGCAAAAGAAGCTATCAAGAGAGCAGGCATAGAGCCATCCATGGTGGAAGAAGTATATTTCGGCAATGTATTAGGGGCAGGCTTGGGACAAAATGTTGCAAGACAAGTAAGCTTAGGGGCAGGCCTTCCTAATGAAACACCGGCACTGACAATCAATATGGTTTGCGGTTCCGGTTTGAGGGCAGTCAGCATGGCTGCACAATT
>JAAYOE010000139.1 GCA_012520455.1 Tissierellia bacterium | reverse complement strand
GCAAAGCTCATCGGTGTCGACCATAAGTTTACTATTTTCTATTTAATCTGCCTCTTGGGTGGCTTTATTTTGGCTGCTATAATACCAAGAATACCTCCACTCTCAAAACTACCTGACACTTATGATGAAATTTCAGGTAAGCAGATTAATGAAACCATACCTGAAGGCGTTTCAAAGACAAAATGGGCATTTAACTTGGCAGGACAGAGGGCAAAACAGGCATCCTTGAATGATGTTTTAAAGCAGGGCCTCCATGTTTATTCCAGCATGTTTATGGATTTAATCCCAATCGTAATGGCCTGGGGAACCATAGTATTGGTTTTAGTTGAATTTACACCGATATTCAACATAATATCCCTTCCCTTCGAATGGTATATAAATGTTCTGGGAATTGAAGGTGCTAAGGAGGTTGCACCTACGGCCTTAGTAGGTTTTGCAGATATGTATATTCCGCCTTTGATGTTAGCCAACTTCCCCATTGAAAGAACCAGATTCATAATGGGGGCAGCAACACTACTGCAGATTATCTATATGACTGAAGTCGGTTTGATTGTATTAAAATCAAGAGTTCCGGTAAATGTAGGACATTTGTTTGTCGTTTTCCTTGAGAGAACAATCATAGCTATTCCATTGGTAACATTGCTTACAAATTTGCTTGTTACATTCTGATACGGCATAAAAGTTTTAACGGTTTATGGTAAAAATCAGGGAGCCTCGTGGTTCCCTGATTTTTTTTGCAGGAAAGAAGATAATATTAGATTATTTGAATAATTTTTGGTATAATATGCCGTAAGAAAATAATCTTATTTACCGAAGGGATGAAAAATATGAAAAATTTGTGGGGCGGCCGGTTTTCAAAAAGCATGGAAAACTACACTGCAGATTACAATGAATCGATAAGCTTTGACAATGTATTGTACAAACACAGTATAATGGGGAGCAGGGCCCATGTAAAAATGCTTGCAAAAAAGCAAATTATCAGCGACCGGGTATGCCAAGAGATTTTGCGGGGCCTATCAATAGTAGAAAATAAAATTGAAAACAAGGAAGTTGAATTTAACATACTTGATGAAGATATTATGATGATTATTGAAAAGGAGCTCACAAAGGAAATTGGGGAAGCGGGAAAATATCTTCATACCGCCAGGAGCAGGAACGACCAAAATGCCTTGGATGAAACGCTATTTTTGAGGGACGCGGTTAACAATTCTATAAACCACCTGATGGACTTGCTCAATGTCTTGGTGAAAAAGGCAGAGGAAGAATTCAACGTAATTATGCCGGGCTTCACTCATTTGCAGCATGCCCAGCCCATAACCGCAGGATACTACTATATAGCTCATTTTCAAGGATTTAGAAGGAATGTTGAAAGGTTTAAGGAGCTCTTGAAAAGAATTGACAAAAACCCCTTAGGGGCATGTGCTATGGCAGGAACCACCCTGCCAATAGACCGTTTCATAACAACGGAACTCTTGGATTTTTCCGAGCCGACTGAAAATGCATTGGATACCGTCGGCTCCAGGGATAACATAGCCGAATACTTATTCAATGCTGCCTTGTGCATGACCCACTTAAGCGGTTTTGCAGAAGAAATCATAGTTTTTAATTCTCAGGAGTTTAATTTCATCACCATTGATGACAGCTTTTGCACAGGAAGCAGCATCATGCCCCAGAAGAAAAATCCCGATATTGCAGAATTAGTCAGGGGCAAGGCAGGAAGGACCATAGGGAATCTGGTGACATTATTGACTGTTTTAAAGGGAACATTTTTAACCTTAAATAAGGATTATCAGGAAGACAAGGAAGCCCTCTTTGACACCATACATACCTTGGACAGGAGTTTGTTTGTGTTTGCCAGGATGCTGGAAAACATAAGGTTCAATGAGGAAGTTCTGAGGGACCAGTTAAAAAAAGGATATATTGAAGCAACTGATATTGCAGAATTTTTGGTTAAACATGATATACCATTCAGGGAAGCTCATGAAATTGTCGGGAAGTTAGTTAAGTATTGCGAGCTGAATTCAAAGACATTTGGGGATGTGAAGAAGGAAGATTTGGAAGCCCTGGACTTTCCTCTTGAACTTGAAGATTTGAGTCAGTTTTCAATAGAAAACTGCATCAAAAACAGGAACAGCTACGGGGGGACATCTTATGACGAGGTCAGGAGGCAAATCAATAACGCAAAAAAATTCATCACAGAACAAAGCCGGCTTTGATTATATTTAGCGAAGCTTGTCCAGAGGGGACGGTCTGTCCATAGAGGACGGCTCTCTGTCCAGAGGGTCGGTTCTCCCCGGACATTTGATGACAATACCCCCGTCCCCTTGTCATCTTGTCATCCTAAGCGAAGCGAAGGATCTCATAAATACTATTTAAAAATTGATGGAGGATATCATGGAATCAATCCTTAAAAAGAAATACACGGTCCAGGTTAATGATATAGATTTTAGAAGGCAGCTTAAGCTGAGCTCCCTCTTTGTATATTTGCAGGACATGGCAACGGAGCACGCCTATAATATCGGCGTGGGAAGGGACGTCTTGCAGGCAAAATACGGCATCATATGGGTTTTAAACCGTGCTGTGGTTGAAATCATAAGACATCCCATGTTTAAGGAAGAAATAACAATTGAAACCTGGCCGGAACAGCCAGACAAGGTCCTCTTTAACAGAAATTTTTTGGTCTATGACAAGGAAGGGAATATAATAATAAAGGCATTCAGCCAATGGGTCGTAATAGATTGCATGACCAGGAGGCTTAGAAGAAGCAGCATTATAGAAGAAGAATTCCCCAAGGTTGACAGGGAAAGACCGGTTACCTCCATATCCGATAAAATCAAGCCCGTGGGCCGACTGAATTTATCTTATAAAAAAACCGTCGGCTACAGCGATATAGACATAAACGAGCATTTAAACAACGCCAGATACATTGATTACATCATGGACTGCTTCGACATGGATTTTCACAAAAAATATAGTGTAAGTTCAATTCAGATTGATTATCTGCACGAAGCCCTGCCCGGTGAAGTTATTCAGCTTTTCACCGATAGTGCAGCCATCAAGGATAATCTTGTATACATAGAAGGTATTAAGGAGAATAATAACTCAACCATTTTTAAGGCAGTGATTACATTGTCATCTTGACCGTAAATATCTACCGGGGACGATTCTCCCCGGACATTTGATGACAATACCCCCGTCCCCTTGTCATCTAGCTGTGAATTTCACAGCTTTTTTTATTGTACTTGGATGTGGAATACATCCACCGTAATTGGCAACAATAAGTTTGGAGGTGATTTTTGTGATATCGCGCAAATCAGTTATAACTTTCGGTATGGTTGCCATTCCGATTGCCATGTATACGGCAACCCGGGACAATGACATACACTTTAACCAACTGCATGCGGAAGATAAGAGCCGGATCAGATACAAGAAAACCTGTGCCCACTGCGGCAAAGAAATTACTGCTAAAGAAATCGTAAAAGGTTACGAGTATGATAAAGACAAATATGTGGTAGTTACGGATGAAGAAATTGAAAAAATCAAGACAGAAAAGGAAAAATCCATTCAAATTCTTCATTTTGCCCAGTTGAATCAAATATCTCCCGTTTACTATGACAAAACCTATCAGGCAGCACCGGAGGCAGGAGGGGAGAAGGCCTTTGAGCTCCTCCGCCTGGCACTGATGGAGGAGCAAAAAATAGCCATTGGAAAAACAGTGATGGGGGCTAAGGATACATTGATGGCCATAATTCCTCGGGAGGATGGGATACTTATTTCTACAATGTTTTTTGCTGATGAAATCAAGGAAATTCAAAAGCAATATACCAAGCCCCAAGTAGCCGAAGAGGAGCTGAAAATGGCAAAGCTTTTAATCAATTCCATGGATACCCCCTTTGACCCTTCCAAATACAAGGATGAATATCAGGTCAAACTTCGAGAACTCATTGAAGCAAAAATTTCCGGCAAGGAGGTTGTTGCCTCTCAGCCTGAAAGCGCAGGCAAGGTGATTGACCTTATGGAAGCCTTGAGGGCAAGTGTGGATAAGGCAAGGAAGGATAAGGAAACCGCTTGATATGACCATAGGATTAAAGGAGTATAACCTCAAGAGGAATTTTGAAAAAACTAAGGAGCCGGAAGGAAGGCCGGAATTTTCGGAGGACGGTTTAAGATTTGTTGTCCACCACCATTTGGCAACCAGGGACCACTACGACCTGAGGCTGGAATGGAATGGAGTTCTTTTAAGCTGGGCTGTACCCAAAGGCCCATCATACAATCCCAAGGACAAGAGGCTGGCCGTTCGGGTAGAGGACCATCCCCTGGAATACAGGAATTTTGAAGGTACCATTCCCAAAGGGGAGTATGGTGGAGGGGTGGTTATGATATGGGACGAAGGATACTGGGAGCCTGATGTCAATGTTGAAGACGGGTTAATAGACGGCATGCTTAAATTTTGCCTTAAAGGAAAGAGGTTGAGGGGAAGATGGGCTTTGGTCCGAATGAAAGGCAAGACAGGGGAGACTTCGGACAATTGGCTATTATTAAAAGAAAAGGATGAGTATGCCAAGGATGAAGAAGGAATGTCCAAGTTTACCATTAGCGTCAGGACAGGACGAACAATGTCTGAAATTGAAGAAGGGTCAGATGAGAAGTTTATAAAAAATCCTTTCAACAAAGCAGATGCCCAGCTTGCAAAGTTGGTAAGGACTATCCCGGAAGGAGAGGATTGGCTTTATGAGATGAAATATGACGGCTACAGGATTTTGGCATATGTAGAAGGAAACAATGTCCGGCTCATAACAAGAAAGGGCAATGATATCACCAACCGGTTTTACCCAATAGGCTCTTCACTATTAGACCTGGCAAAGGGAAGGGCAATGGTTTTGGACGGTGAAATTGTCGTTACGGATGAATCGGGGAAG
>JAAYOE010000015.1 GCA_012520455.1 Tissierellia bacterium | reverse complement strand
GGGACGGTCCTTCCTGTCACTTTGGGACACTGAGGACCGTCCCCAATGTCCCACCCAGTGTCCCACAATGGTATTATACCACAAATTATTATATCATTTATATTTAATATATGCTAAAATATCAGCAAAAGAAACTATCCCTCAAACAAGGAGTTATTATGATTATTTCGCCTGTTTTTGATAAGGAAAGCGACAAGCCCCTCTACATGCAATTGTATGAATACATTAAGACTGAAATAACCTCCGGTTTGTTAAAGCCTGATTCAAAGCTGCCTTCAATCAGGGAAGCTTCCTCCATGTTGAAATTGAGCAAGACAACTATAGAAAATGCTTACAGCCAGCTGGTGGCGGAAGGTTACATAGAAAACTTTCCGAAAAGAGGTTATTTCGTATGCGATTTAAGCGAATATAATTTTGATGCCGTAGCAGCTAAGAGTACGGTGGAATACCGTAATGACATAGTGTATTTAAATGATGGTGTCGATAAAGAAAGCTTTGATGTTTCAACCTGGAAGAGGTTATATAACAAGGTAATTACCGATAGGGACACAAATATATATACCAGCTGCTCAACTCAAGGTGAGAAATTCTTAAGGGATGAAATAGCAAACTTCGTAAACACAATGCGGGGTGGCAACACTACTTCCCAGCAGGTTATTGTAGGAGCGGGAATTCAGTATTTGTTGGGAATTCTCATAGGGATTATAAAGGAAGACTATAATACCGTGGCTTTTGAAAAACCGGGTTATAACAAGGCGGAATATGTTTTTGAGGATTATATGTTCAACATAAGGCATATAGAAATTGCCGATAACGACTTTCCGATTGACCGGCTCAGAAAAAGTGATGCCAAGGTGATATATATCAGCCCTTCTCATCAATATCCCCTTGGAACCATCATGCCCGTAAATAAGCGGATGGAACTGCTGGATTGGGCTTACAAAAAAAACGGCATCATAATCGAGGATGATTATGATTCCATGATAAGGTACGGAGGCATGCCCATACCCAGCCTTCAAGGCCTTGACAAAAATGATTGTGTTGTATACTTGGGCTCCTTTTCAAAGATGCTGCTTCCATCGCTCAGAATAAGTTTCATGGTTATACCGAAAAAACTGCTGCCCAAATACAATGAAATTAAAGACCGGTATACCCAGTCAACTTCAAAAATTGACCAAATAGTGCTTGCACATTTTATGAAGGACGGGCATATGGTTAAGCACCTTCGTAAAATCAAACGTATATACAAAAAGAAAAATTCTTTATTAATAGCAAATTTAAAAAGCTTGTTCACGGATAAAATAGAGATTATAAGCTCTGATTCCGGCCTGCATATGGTATGTGAAGCCAAAACCAAAAAAGATGAGGCGCAAATAATAAAAGATGCGCAAAATTCACGCATCCTTATAAATATAATCGGCTGTGATAATAATAAAATTATGTTTTCCCTTAATTACAGCGGGATAAACTTAAATGACATTCAGGATTTCACCCTTCTTTTAGGCAAGGTGCTTTTTGATGCCTATGCTTGATGACAATACCCCCGTCCCCTTGTCATCTTTTGAACAAGTCTTTGTATAGCTCTCCAACCAGGAGGGGTATGAATGAAAATGCGGTTACGATCTGCCAGTCCCGAAGGGTGAGAGGAACTACATCAAATATTTCATTCAGGGCAGGTATGTATAAAACAATGAAGGTAAGCATGAAGGATGCAAATACCGCCTGAATCATTCTTGTGTTGGTGAAAAAACCTATCCTGAACAAGGTATGGTTTTGTGACCTTGAAGAAAATGCCCTTAAGAGCTCCGACAGAATCAAGGTGGTAAAAACCACTGACCTGGCATGAATCAGACCGGTTCCGGTACCATACATTTTCAAAGCCCAATAGTATGACAAAAGAGAAGCAAAAGATATGGCAAAGGCCTGGAGTACAATTCCACCGAGCATTTCTTTGTCCAGTATGGCTTCCTTTGTGGTCCTGGGCGGATGGTCCATAATGCCCGGCTCTGCATTTTCAACCCCCAATGCCATTGCAGGAAAGCTGTCCGTAACAAGGTTCAGCCATAAGAGCTGTATGGGCAGAAGGGGAACCTCCCAGCCCAGCATAATACTTATAAAAACAAGAAGAATTTCCCCTATGTTGCAGCTTAATAAAAAGAATACAAATTTCTTTATATTTGAGAATATTATTCTTCCTTCTTCCACGGCATTCACTATGGTAGCAAAATTATCATCCGTAAGTATTACTTCGGCAGTGTTTTTAGCCACATCAGTACCCGTTATCCCCATTGCAACACCTATGTC
Organism: Tissierellia bacterium; assembly: GCA_012520455.1. GTDB lineage: Bacteria > Bacillota > Clostridia > Tissierellales > Sedimentibacteraceae > Sedimentibacter. Next base: position 9,106 of record JAAYOE010000015.1, on the reverse strand, counting down.
GGCCTTTTTGAGGGCAAGGGCATCATTGACCCCGTCGCCGGTCATGGCTGTGATGTGACCGTTCTCCTTTAATGCTGTAACTATTCTAACCTTATGGTCGGGGGATACCCTGGCATAAACCTTAGTTTTCTCCACAAGTTCTCTTAACTCTTCATCCGAATATTTATTGAGGTCTTGGCCTGTTACCGCCTGGTCTTCATTGTCGGCTATACCTAATTCCTTTGCAATGGCATAAGCAGTTTCCTTATAATCACCTGTTATCATTACCGTTTCGATTCCTGCCTGCCTGCACTGGGCTATGGATTTTTTAACTTCAGGCCGCGGAGGGTCTATCATTCCCACTAATCCCACAAATACCATGTCACTTTCTACCTGGTCGAAGGTGGGATGCTGGGGAAGTCTGTCCCATACCTTGTAGGCAGCAGCTAAAACCCTGAGGGCTGACCGGGCAAATTCTGTATTTACGGATAATACCTTGTCCTTTAATTCTTGAGTGAAATCAAGAGTTCTGCCGTTGAGGGCGATTTTACTGCATTTAGCTATAACTATATCCGGGGCCCCCTTAGTGAATGAAACAACCTTTCCTTCGATAAAATCCGAATGGAAGGTGGTCATCATCTTTCTTGCGGAATCAAAGGGAAACTCGGCAATTCTCGGATAAATCATGTTGAGGTGGTCGGAAGTCTGGCCTAACTTGCCGGCAAAGGTCAGGATTGCTCCTTCCGTGGGGTCACCCATAATTTTATATATACCCGTTGAATTATCAAGCCGGGCATCATTTGCCAAGGTAGCTATGGAGACTAAATTTCTCAAGTCAGGAAGGGAGTTTATTCCTATTATCCGTCCCATATGCCTTACATTTCCTTTCGGCTCATAGCCGGTACCTTCAACATCCAAAACCTTGCCATCCACATATGCTTTTACAACCGTCATTTCATTTTGAGTCAGGGTCCCGGTCTTGTCTGAACAAATAACCGATGTTGCACCTAAGGTTTCAACTGCCAATAGTTTTTTGACAATGGCATTTTTCCCCGCCATCCTATTCATTCCGATAGCCAAAACGATTGTGACTATAGCCGGCAGCCCCTCAGGTATCGCAGCAACGGCTAAACTTATGGAGGTTAAAAGCATGGTTAAGGCATGTCTTTTTTGATGCATGCCAACTATAAACACCATTATGCAAATAGCTATAGTCAATGTTCCTAAAACCTTCCCCAGCTGATTTAATTTTATTTGCAGGGGGGTTTCTTCCTCGCCGTATGTCTGTATTTTTACCGCGATACTACCGATTTCGGTATTGGGGCCTGTAGAAGTTACCACTCCTTTGCCCCTGCCGTAGGTTACTATAGTGCTTGAAAAACACATATTATGCCTGTCCCCTATTCCGACAGGCCCTGCTATTTTTGCTTTTGCATCCTTTTCAACAGGAACTGATTCACCCGTCAAAGATGCTTCCTCAATCTTTAAATTTGAGCTTTCAAAAAGCCTTAAATCGGCGGGAACTATGTCCCCTGCTTCTAAAACCACCACGTCTCCGGGAACAATATCTGCAGCAGGGATTACTCTTTTCTTACCGTCCCTCACAACCTTGGCATTGGGCGCACTCAGCTTTTGCAAGGCCTCTACCGACTTTTCTGCCTTTCCTTCCTGATAGATGCCGAGGGCGGCATTTATAACTACTATGGCCAAGATTATCATTGCATCTTCCTTCTCGCCTACAAATGCCGATACTCCGGCCGCCACAAGAAGGATTATTATCAAAAAATCCGCAAACTGGGCTGCAAGTTTCGACAGAATGCTCTTTTTAGCCTGGACTTCCAGTTCATTTTTGCCGTACCTTTCAATACGCTTCTCGGCTTCCTTTTCACTGAGACCTATGCTTAGATTTGTGTTAAGTTCCTTTAAAATCTCATTTTTGCCTTTGTTATACCATTCCAAATTATTTTCCTCCCCAGGTTTTTTGTTAAGATTGGTATAATATATTGGCAATTCTATTTTTTATTCCATATTTTTGGACAATCCTTATCATTGCTTTAAAGGGCGTTATAATGACACTTTATTTGAAATATAGTGTTATTTATGTTAAAGTGTACTTAGTTAAAGGGGGTTTTACTATTAAATATAAAATTAATGCCGTATATTTCAGTGCAACAGGTACAACGAAAAAGGCAGCGGAAAAACTTGCATATGAATTAGCAAAGCACTTCAATGAAAAAACAATTTTCTGCAAAGATTTTACCTTGCCTTCCGGAAGGATAGAATCCCTGCGTTTTTCCGATAAGGATATAGTGATTGCAGCTGTCCCTGTTTATGCAGGCAGGGTACCAAATGTTTTATTGAAATATCTGAATAGTATGCAAGGTTATGGGGCAAAGGCTGTTCCTCTCGTCCTTTACGGTAACAGAGATTATGACGATGCCCTCGTAGAATTAACAGACATATTGAGAACCGGGGGTTTTAAGATTTGTGCAGCAGGAGCCTTCATAGGAGAGCATTCTTTTTCAAAGGTTTTAGCTGAGGGCAGGCCGGATAAAAGGGATTTAGAAAAGTTGAGTGTATTTGCAAAGCAAATATATACTAAACTGTCTTCTGGAATAGAAAGTGAACCTCTTGTGCCCGGTAATAAGAAATACAGAGACTATTATAAACCAAAAGACAAAAATGGAAACCCTGTTGATATAAGGAAGGTTACACCTAAAACCGGTATTGGCTGTACTGATTGCAAGCTCTGTGTTTCAGTTTGTCCTATGGGCTCAATTGACTATAATGATGTTTCAAAACTTAACAATATTTGCATTAAATGCGGTGCCTGCATCAAAGCCTGCCCTGTAAATGCAAAATATTATGATGATGAGAACTATTTGCATCATAAATATGAATTAGAAATAAATTTTGCCGAAAGAAAAGAACCGGTAGTGTTTTTATAGTAAAACACTACCGGTTACTCATTCCTGATTTGAAGACAATCATTAAGGTTTTTCTCCCAATATTTGTCCCATGCGAACACCCATGAGGGAAGACATCATAAGTCCCCTGGTCCAGCCGCTGGCATCACCTAAGCAGTATAAATTTTTAATGTTGGTTTCAAATTCGGTGCTGATTTCAACCTTGTTGCTGTAAAATTTGACTTCCGGCCCGTAAAGAAGGGTTTCCGTTCCGGCAAAGCCGGGCACAACAACATTTAATGCTTCTATGAAGTTTAAAATATTGGTCATGGTCCTGTAGGGCATGGCTGCAGTCAAGTCCCCGGCAACCGCATCCGGTAAGGTAGGCTTAACATTTGACCTGGACAATTCATGCTGCCATGTTCGCTTGCCGTCCAAGATGTCACCGTATCTTTGAACTAATATCTTGCCTCCCCCCAACATGTTTAGAAGCTCAGCCACCTTAGCCCCGTATTTGATGGGCTCGTTAAAAGGGGTCCTGAAATTATGGGAACTTAAAATCGCCAAATTTGTGTTGCTTGTTTTCCTGTCTTTATAGGAATGGCCGTTGACAACCGCAAGATTGTTGTCGTAATTCTCCTGGCTCACATATCCTCCCGGATTTTGGCAGAAGGTTCTTACCTTATCCTTATAGGGCTTGGGATAACCTATCAGTTTTGATTCATATAAAACATTGTTTACCCTTTCCATTACCTCGTTTCTTACTTCAACCCTCACGCCTATATCAACCGTTCCTGCCCTGTGGGCTATATTATGCTTAACACAGATGGACTTGAGCCAGTCCGCTCCCTTTCTGCCGGCAGATATAACAACCTTGTGGGCATAGATTTCTTCACTCTTTCTTTTCTGTGATGAATCGGTCACAATAACACCCTTGACCGAGCCGCCTTCAACCAAAACATCAACGGCTTCCGTGTTAAACCTGATTTCAACCCCTCTGTCAATTATGTAATCTTCAATTCTCTTATATATCTCTTGGGCCTTTTCGGTACCCATGTGCCTTATGGGACAATCCACCAACTTAAGTCCCGCTTCTATGGCCTTTCTTCTTATTTCTTTGATTTCTTCTTTGGCTTCGATGCCTTCAATCTTGTTGTCGGCTCCAAACTCCAGATAAATCCCATCAGTATATTCAATCAGCTCCTGGGTGAAATCATATCCTATCAATTCTGGTAAATCTCCCCCAACCTCAGGGCTTAAGGATAGTTTGCCGTCAGAAAAGGCTCCTGCTCCCGAAAAACCTGTGGTTATATTGCAATAAGGCTGGCAGTTAATGCATATTTTGGTTTTATCCTTGGGGCAGTTTCTCTTTTCAATGGACTTTCCCTGCTCAATAATCAATATTTTTTTATCCGGCCTGGCCTTACTGAGCTCCAAGGCTGTAAATATCCCCGAAGGTCCTGCCCCTACTATAATTAAATCGTATATCATATGTCTTCCCCTTCCTTTTATCCGAAATATATTATTTATATAACAGTTTTGTCATTGCCATAAATAACCCATGAAGTGTCATTCTGAGAGTTTTTTAGCTCGAAGAATCCCATTAGCGTCATTCTGAACGCATGTGAAGAATCTCACGAGATCCTTCGCTTTACTCAGGATGACAGAGCTGCGCTCTGCCAAGGGGACGTCTGCCAAGGGGACGGGGGTGCTGTCATCAAGTGTCCGCCGAGAACCGTCCCCGTGGACAATACTTTTATTCCATTAATACTATATCATTCTCATTAAGTCCCGATAACACTTCCACATGGGTGTCATCTTCAAGACCGGTAATTATTTCAACTTCCGTTTGTTTATTCCCATCTACTATGGTCACATATTTTTTATTCTCCTTTTCATAAACAGCATCCTTGTCAACCAATAAAACATTATTTTTCTCTTGCAAAACTATTTCAATATCAACCTCGGAACCTAACTTATAATTTATATCATTTAAATCAGCCTCAACTCTCACACGTTTTTGCTCAACTCCAAGGTCGGATACCTTTGATTGGGCTTTTGGATAAATTCTGCTTATCAATATGGTTTCAATCACTTTGCCGTCATCATCCACTATATTAAAGTCCATGCCTCTCATTAATTCTTGAGCATCTTCCGCAAGCACTTCCACATAAATGCCTAAATTTGAGTCATCCTGTATTTCAACTACGGGAACCCCCGTTCGTGTCATCCCCCCTTGATGAACATTTAATTCCGTTATCACTCCGTCAAATTCAGCCTTTATTGAAGACTGCTCCAAATTCTTCTCCAAGATTTGTTTTTGAACCACCGCTTCATCGATTTGAGCTTCATATTGTTTTTTTACATTCGATGAAACTCCCTGGATTACCTTGTTGTAGTTGTTGTTAGCTTCCTGAAGGAGGTTTTCAAGGACCGTCAGGTTATTTTTTGCTTCATCGTATTCTAGCTGACTGACGGCATTATTATTGTATAAGGTTTCAATTTTTTCAAAATTGCTTTTTGCGAAAGCCAAATTGGCCTCGATGGTGCTTATGTTAAGCTTTAAATTTGAAATTTCCTCAAAATCGGCCCCTTTTACAATTTCATTGTATGAAGCGATAATAGCTTCAATTTGCTTGTTTATCCTATCGATTTCCAAATCATAGTTGTTTTCATAGGTTAAAATTACGTCACCCTTAATTACCCTGTCTCCCACAGAATAATGAAGACTTTCGACTTTTCTGCTCATATCCGAGTAGAAGGTATTGACTCTTTTTGAGAATACTGTTCCTCTTTCTTCTATGGTTTTTTTGATGCTCCCTGATTTTACCTGTGAGGTCTTAAGCTGGTCTCCCTGTTCCCTCAAAAATAACGAAGCCGCTATGAATAATACTATTATTGCTAATAGTGCCAATAAATATTTTTTCTTCTTCATCGTACCCTCCACTTAAGTTATTCTACTTTTAAGTGCCTGCATAAAATCTAATTTCTTAATCTTGACATAGGTCATGAGCTGAGCTGATACAATAAAAATTATAGTCAAGATAATCGCTGTTATTATACCTTTCGTTGAAACAATCCCCTGCATGGTATATATATCCGTATTCAAGGTAAGTCCTACATATTCAACCAAGAGCTTACCCAGGGGTATGCCTGCTATGATGCCGATAACCGACATGACTGTATTTTCCTTAATAAGCATCTTGAATATTTCAATTTTTGTAAAACCCATCACTCTTAGGGATGAAAATTCCAGGGCTCTTTCATTAATGCTCATCAGTGTCATAGCGTATAATATGACAAAGCCCAACAAGCCCGAAAAGATAATCATTACTCCTATGAAGGTCATTATAAGTCCCGTAAATTCTTCGAAAATTCCCTGCATATCCCCCTGTGATTGGGTTGACATAATATTATTTATGTCGGCTAATTTAGCTTTAACCCTATCATTTGAATTGATATATACACCATTTATGATTCCTTTATCGAGGAATTTTTGGTTTAAATAATTTATATTCATATAACCGTTTATTCCTAAACTCTGTTCAATTATACCTTTTACCCTTACATATTCACCATCCCTGTCAGGTATGAAGCTTTCAAGGAATATCCTGTCACCCTCGGATACATTGAGAGCCTTTGCTAAATTTGAAGAAATCAAAATTCCTTCATCAGGAACTGAAAGCTTGTTACCTTTTGAATCCTTAAAATCATAAAAGCGGGTATTTTTTTCAAGCCCTATCACATTGACAATTTTAGAATGCCTGCTGTTTCTGATTTCAAAGGGCAGCTCGATTCTTCCTTCCATGTCTTTATAGCTGATACTTTCTTTGATTTCATTTAAAACTCTTTCATTCTGAAATCCCCTGAAACCTACGTTGTAATCCATTTTCATGAATTCTGTATAATGTCTTACAAACATTACTTCCATAATCTCATTCATCCACATGGTCATGATCATGAGGCTGCAGGTTATTGAAACAGCTGCCCCGATAAAAAGGAATTTTTTCTTTTCTCTGAAGATGTTTCTGTAAACCATCCTCCATGAATATGTGAACTTATTCCAGATAAATTTAAAATCTTCTAATATAATTCTCTTGCCTTGCTTTGGCGATTCAGGCCTCATTGACTCGGCAGGGTTTATTCTGAGTATGTTTCTGATTCCCCAAAAACCCGAAGCTAAGCAAAATATCAATGACAGGATTACAGATACTATAATCCTCTCATAATACACTTGGACCGTCAGCATGGGAATATTAAAGTATTCCAGATATAGATTTGTCATTGCTCCCGAGGCCAAGGTCCCTATTATTGCTCCCGTAAGACCTCCTATTATTCCCACTGAAGCAGCATACTTCAAATAATGAGAGATTATCTCCTCATCCGTAAAACCGACTGCTTTTAAAACTCCGATTGAAGTCCTATCCTTTTTGACTGTGCGGGACAGCATGACTGACAGCATGATGCCTGCAAAAATCAGAAATAAAACGGGAATGGACTTGGATACCTTCTCAAGACCGTTAATCTCTTCATTAAGCATACTGTTGCTCAATTGCTCATCCCTGTCTATAACCCGCATTACCCCGTATTTTTCCAGCCTATCCTCTAAATAATCCTTTGTTTCATCAAGTATATCAAAGTTTTTTACCCTTATGACCACCTCGTTGAAAACACTGGCGGCAGATATTTTTCTAAGATAATCTTCCTCAATAAAGACTACTCCGAAGTTTTCATAATCCGGCAAAAGGACCTGTTCATTTTCCATCAAGTATACATATTCAGGGCTCGAAACGATTGCAGATATAATAAACCTATGCTTTCTCCCCTTTATGTTCAGGTCTATTTCATCACCGGTATCAAGACCCCTTGCAAGGGCAAACTGGTCTATAACCATTATTTCTCTGTCTTTTATGGTTCTCCTGCCCTTTTTTACAAACAGCTCGTTTATCTTGTTTTCTTTGCCGTCGACAGACACTGCCCTCACATTTACTCTTTCATTGTCATCATCGGTAATTAATTTAGTGTCTAAGGACAACCTAACATCCGCCTGCCTGATATTATCAAGGCCTTCCAATTCCCTTTCCAGCCTTTCGGGAAGAGCGGACCCTGTAACAAAAATGTCGGCAAAATTAGTGGTATCGTAATAATCATCCAAGGTATTTCTTAAATTCACTGCCGAATTGCTGACTGCGGTGAAAATAAAAATACCTGTAATTATAATGGATAATACAGCAACATATTGCCCCTTTGTTTTTTTGATCATTCTGAACAGTCTCAAATTCAGCTTTTTCATTACCATACAATCCTTTCGGGGGGGAGGGGGGACTCATTTTTGATAATCTCGGTTATGGTGCCGCTTCGCATTCTAATTACCCTGTCAGCCATTTGGGCTATTGGAGCATTGTGGGTAATTACCATTACGGTATTCTTGTATTTCTCATTAACATCCTTAAGAACCTTCAAGATATTTATTCCCGTTTCAAAATCAAGGGCACCGGTAGGTTCATCACACAGCAGAATCTGCGGGTTCTTAGCCACGGCTCTTGCTATGGCAACCCTTTGCTGCTCGCCCCCGCTCATCTGAGATGGAAAATGGTCCATCCTGTCATGAAGTCCGACTGCCTCCATGATTTCATCTATGTCGGCAGTACCTTGGGTTATTTCGGCAACTAATTCCACATTTTCCTTAGCCGTAAGGGTAGCCATGAGATTATAGAACTGAAAAACGAAGCCGATTTTATGCCTCCTGTACATGGTGAGCTCTTTATCGGTGAAATTTGTAACCATTTCACCGTTAAAAATAACACTGCCCCCTGTCGGGGTATCCATGCCCCCTATTATGTTGAGGAGGGTGCTTTTGCCTGAGCCGCTGGGCCCTAAAATAACAATGAATTCGCCCTTTTCAACCTCAAAGCTTACATCCTCCAAGGCTTTGACCGTTACTTCTCCCATTTGATAATATTTGCTTAAGTTTTGAACCCTTAATAAAATCTCACCCATAACCGCTCCCGATATGCTTCGCTAATTTATACTTTTTAATATTTTATTCATAAATACACCGTTTAATAAAAATATTATACCATTTTATATTAAATAAATAAACATAAAAAACCGTATGACATACTTTCTGTCATACGGTTTTCTGCCAAATCCTTATCAGATTATCATTGTTCTGCAGCTGTAAACATTGGTCTTTCAAATTCTACATCTTATTTTAAGAT
>JAAYOE010000138.1 GCA_012520455.1 Tissierellia bacterium | reverse complement strand
TCTATTTCTATTTCTGCAACAACTCATCATAACACCTTATTCGCAATAAATTTGAGCCAAGCTCAATATTATCATATTCCAAATTGTACAAAGTGTTACGGCTGTCCATAAATATTTTTATATGATTCTTTAAATCTCTCTGAAATAATTTTCTTTCTGCATGGGTCACAGATTTTTTCTTCTTCATCCCCTAAATGGGCTTCAATAAATTTAAGTGCTTCTTCTGTCGTATATTCTTTATTGCACAGGGAGCATTTAACCATTGTGAATTCTTTGTTCCATATTGTTCTGATACCATTGATTTCTGTCATGGTTATCGCATTTGTAGGACATACCTGGGCACAGGCACCGCAGCCGATACAATCCTTTGAAGGGTCATCATAGGGGGTGGAAACTTTCTTGCCTGTCCCTCTGTTTATTAGGGATATGGCTGAAGTACCCATTTTTTCACAGGCCTTGACGCATAGACCGCAAAGGATGCAGTTTTCATTGCTGCTTAGGTCCACATATCCGGCCGGGGGTTTTACCTCATATTCTTCAGCTAATTGCTTAATGTATTCGTTGTTGGGAGTCTTAAGCAAGAGGAGGAGAATAATGTTTTTTCTCATGGCACTTATTCTTTCAGAGTCGGTGATAACCTCAAGGCCATCCTGTATTGGATAAACACATGCTGAAACAATCTTTGTTCTGTTTCCTTCCTTAGCTTCTACCATACAGAGCCTGCACCTGCCCTGGCCTTCAAATCCTTCCTTATGGCACAGATTGGGAATATCGACCTTGTTTCTTTTGGCAAGTTCCATCAGGGTCTCTCCGGGGAGGCCTTCATATTCAACATTATTTATTATAACTTTCAACTAATCCACCTCCTATCTTAACTGCTCCTGAGGGACATACGGTGAAACAGGTACCGCACTTAATACATTTGTCATCCTGTATAACATGGGGCTTTTTTAATTCCCCTTCAATAGCCTTTGCCGGACACTTTCCGGCACAGGCGCCGCAGCCTATGCAGGTATCCCGGTCTATTGAATAGGAGGTTAAATTTTTGCATACTCCTGCAGGACACCTTTTGTTAACTATGTGTTCCATATATTCATTTCTAAAGTACTTCAAAGTGGTCATAACGGGATTAGGGGCGGTTTTGCCTAAACCGCAAAGGGAAGCTTCTTTAATAGTGTCGCCTAAACTTGTAAGGAGGTCAATATCTTCCTCCCGGCCCTGACCCCGGGTTATCTTGTTAAGGATATTGAGCATGGTATTTATACCTTCTCGGCAGGTGGTACATTTGCCGCAGGATTCTTCAGATAAAAATTCCATATAGTACCGGGCAAGCTCTACCATGCAGGTGGTATCATCCATTACAATAACTCCTCCTGAGCCCATCATGGACCCTATCCTGCTTAAATTGTCAAAATCAAGGGATATGTCCAGGTATTCGGCAGGGATACACCCTCCTGAAGGACCTCCCGTCTGAACAGCTTTAAAGGGCCTGTCTTTAATAATTCCTCCGCCTATGTCAAATACCAGTTCTCTTAATGTAGTCCCCATGGGGATTTCAACCAGGCCTGTATTTTTAACTTTGCCTACAAGGGAAAACACTTTTGTGCCTGAATTCTTTTCCGCACCTATTTGCTTAAACCATTGGTCTCCATGTAAAATAATCGGGGGTATGTTTGCCCAGGTTTCTACGTTGTTTAAAACCGTAGGTTTGTCCCAAAGACCCTTTTCCACGCTTCTTATATATTTTGCCCTGGGTTCTCCCACATTTCCTTCAATGGACGCCATCAGGGCGCTTGATTCACCGCATACGAATGCGCCTCCGCCCCTTACTATTTCCAAATCAAAATCAAAACCGCTGCCAAGAATATTTTTCCCTAAAAAGCCGTGCTTTCTGGCACTGTTTATCGCAATTTGCATATTTTCCCTGGCTAACTGATATTCGTCCCTTATATAAAGAAATCCCTGATTTGAATTGATTGCATAACCGCAAATAATCATTCCTTCAATGACCGTGTTAGGGTCTCCTTCCATGATGCTTCTGTCCATGAAAGCACCGGGGTCTCCTTCGTCTCCGTTGCATACCACATATTTAGGATTGTTAGTATACTTGGAGCAAGTTCTCCACTTGCTTCCTGTGGGGAAGCCTGCACCACCCCTGCCTCTTAAGCCTGATTTTTCAACTTCGGTTATTACTTCATCAGGAGTCATTTCAAACAGAACCTTCTTTAAAGCCTCAAAACCGTTTCTTTCCTTGTAATCTTCAATATTCTTAGGGTCAATTTCACCAATGTTTCTAAGGGCGATTTTGTGCTGGTGCTTGTAAAAGTTAGCATCCTTATGTGATACAATTTTTTTCTTGGCATTGGTATCAAAATATAGAAGCCTATCTATTATTTGGCCCTTTAAGATTGTTTTTGAAATTATTTCATCAACATCTTTTGCCTTGACTTTAAAATAAGAGATTTCATCAGGCAGAATTTTTACCACGGGGCCTTTCTCGCAAAGGCCGTTGCACCCGGTGGCTTTTATTTCCGGGATTACTTCCGTATTTGTATCTTTTAATTTCTCAAGGAAGCTAATATATATTTCAAAACTGTTGTTTGCTAGGCAGCCTGTACCGCAGCACACCAATATTTTTCTACTTGTCATTTTCAACCGCCTCCTTGTATCCGTTAATTACTTCAATAACTTTGTCCTTGGTCATGGCACCGAAGTATTTGTCGTCAATAACCATTACGGGTGCCAAGGCGCAGGCTCCCAGGCAGTTGACTATTTCAATTGAAAATAAACCGTCGCTTGTTGTTTCTCCCGGTTTTATATTTAACAAATCTGTTAATTCATCTATAAGAATATTAGAACCCCTGATGTGGCAGGCTGTGCCGTTGCATACTTTGATAATGTGCCTGCCCTTGGGTTTTAGACTAAGGGCCTTATAAAAGGTAGCCATGGAATATATTTCACTGGCGGGAACCTGTAAATAATCTGAAAGAATGAAAATTGCTTCTTTCGGAATGAAATTAAACTTCTTTTGTATATCCTGAAGGATGGCCAAAGTGAATCTTTTTTCCGGCCTGTAATTATGGATTATGGTGTTTATATCCATTGTTTCTGTTGTCATCTAATCACCTTCGTTTTTTGTTATGAAACCCGGAGTATGAGATACTCCGGGTTGATAGGATTAATATGCTTCTGCCAAACCTCTGCTGCTTAGTGAGAGTTCATTTAATTTGTCTTCCGTGGGAACTCCATATTCGTCCCAGCCCCTTACCTGGTAGTATTCATCAAGCATGGTTATCAGTTCTGTTACCTTACCCTTTGATGGGCCGCTTGTTACAGGTTCATTTAACAGCCTCGGAGGAAGCATGTCATCTTCTCTTGTCAAGCCTGCTTCTATGTTAAAGAGCTTTTCAAGATTCCATATTCTTTCTCCGGCTCGGAGCATTTCTTCATCCGTATATTCAAATCCCGTGGTACCTCGAAGCATTGCCGACACTTCCGGAAGTCCTATTGCAAAGGTCGTGAACAAACAAATATCCGACGAATCTACCAATGCCGTTAAATCCTGGAACAGTTTAACCAGGGCAGCCTTGCCTTCTGTTGACAATGGATCTGTTTTCATTGGAATACCCAATACTTCAGTTGAAGTAACATATCCTCTTACATGGCATCCGCCCCTGTTGCTGGTTGCATATGAAAGCCCCATTCCTTGAATAGCTCTTCCGTCATAGGCAGGCATTTCTTGTTTTTTAACGGTCATTGATAATTCGGGATGACCATACATTTCAGCCAGGCGGTAGGAACCTAAGGCCAGCTTGTCGCCGAATCCCTGCCTGTAGCCTGTTTTTTCCGTCAATTTCATAATGCTTAAAGCATCCCCGAATCTTAATTCTTCTCCGTCCAAATCTTCCTTTGTTATATAACCTTTTTCATACAATTCCATGGCACAGGCAATTGTTGCTCCCATGGTGATTGGGTCTAGTCCAAGCATGTTGCAAACATGGTTTGCCTTATTTATTTCATTTAAGTCGCTGATTCCGCAGCAAGCTCCGTAGGACCAGCCTGCTTCATATTCGGGACCTGCCACGATGCCCTTGTATTTACCGTCAGGAATTTTTATTGTTCTGCCGCAGCCTATTGGGCATGCAAAGCATGCTTTATTTCTTACCAAATAGTTTTCTGTCAGATACTCGCCGCTGATTTTTTCTGCCTCTTCAAATCTTGATGTTTGCCAGTTGTTTGTAGGAAAGGCATGCATTTCATTCAAGATGTTGACTAAAATTTCGGTTCCGTAGGTTGCAAGGCCTCCTCCGGTACCGGTTACAGCATTGGCTTTAACTTTTTCTCTTGCATCTGTCACAGCCTTATTAAAGAGCATGGGGTTAGCAACACTTAAGCCCTTGGTGCCTTTTACAACCACGGCCTTTAAGTTTTTGGAACCCATAACGGCACCAAGTCCGGACCTGCCTGCAGCCCTGTCCTTATCATTCATAACGGCTGCAAAAAGAACCAGATTTTCACCTGCCGGTCCTATGCAAGCAACCTTGGCATCTTCATCATTTTCACTTAAAAGTATATCGGTTGTTTCAAATACATCTTTGCCCCAAAGGTGTGAAGCGTCCTTTAATTGTACTAAATCATCATTTATATTCAGATAAACAGGAGAGCTTGCTTTTCCTTCAAATATAATTCCGTCATAGCCTGCAAATTTCAATTCGGGACCAAAATAACCTCCTGTATTTCCGGCACCGATTGCACCTGTTAAGGGTGCTTTTGCAACTACATTGAACCTGCCTGCACATGTGGCGTTGGTTCCCGTAACCGGACCTGTCATAAATATAAGCTTGTTTTCAGGACTTAAGGGATCGATTTGAGGGTCGACTTCTTCATATAAATATTTGGTGCCCAGACCCCTGCCGCCTATGTATTCCTTGGCATAATCCATGTTTAACTTTTCAATTTTAATGATTTTATTGGTTAAGTCGACTCTGATTACTTTTTCGGTATAACCTTTCATTATTTAGCCCCCTCTCCAAATGCCTCTTTAAATTGGTAGGCAATATTTTTTCTTTTATCCAGGGTTGAATCTAATTCCTTGTATTGAATAGCACCATAATTACACATTTTTACGCATTGGGGGTCTCCCTTGCATAAATCACATTTAATTACCTCTTTGAGCCTGATACTGTAAGTCATATTACCAAAGGGGCAGGCGCTGACACACATTTTGCAGCCTATGCATTTTTCCTTGTCATAATTGACAACACCTGTTTTTTCATCCTTACTTAGAGCATTAACCACACATACTTTTACGCAGTGGGGCTCATCACACTGCATACAAGTCATAGGAACCCTTAATCCCACATCTTCGTAAAAGAGTACCGATATTGCAGAATCTTTGGGGTTAAAGGTATCGCTTTTGCTGTAAGAGCATGCTAATTCACATGTTCTGCAGCCGGTACATTTGTCAGGTGAAACAACTAAACCTTTAGACATTAATAAACCCTCCTTAAAATTGAATGATAACAGCTTATTTTAATCCCCTGGATTAAAATAAAAGGGATACAAATTAACCATGTTAATTTGTATCCCTTTGCGAAATGGCTGGTGTAAAAATTGCTTTTTACGCCTAACGTTCATAAAAACCACGTGGGCTGATATGAATCGGGATATATATTTTACCCCCCTGCAACAGGGGGAAATATTGTCAGTACATCATTGTCATTCAAATTCGCATCAATACTGCTGTATTTGCCGTTTACAAGCACTATACCCAATTCTTCTTGTCTAATATTTAAAATATTAAGAATATCAATAATTTTGGTTTTATCATCTATGGTAAAACGTTTGCTTTTAAACCGGCCGACTCTGAAAGATGCAAACAAGCGGACTTCTATTTCCATATAATTCACCTGTAATAATTATAACACTGAATAATTATTTTTTCAATATATTTTTTGGA
>JAAYOE010000014.1 GCA_012520455.1 Tissierellia bacterium | reverse complement strand
GATGACAAGGGGACGGATGACAAGGGGACGGGGGTATTGTCATCAAGTGGGACAACGAGGACCGTCCCCAGTGTCCCCTAAAATAAGATTTCCATAACTTGTCTTATATTATTTACAGGTATTATTTCCATATTTTTTATTTCTTTTGATATTTCGGCGTTGGCTTCCGCTATGACCGCCCTTTCAAAACCCATTTTCTTAGCTTCCAGGAGCCTTTTTTCAATTGAGTTGACTCCTCTTATCTCTCCCGTAAGCCCTACCTCGCCTATGAGGACGGTTTTAAAGTCAACGGGAATTTCCTTGAAGCTGGATGCCAAGGCACACAATATGGCCAAATCGCAAGCCGGCTCCTTGATTTGCAGTCCACCGGTCACATTAATGAATATATCGGAGCTTTGTATTGACAGGCCTGCCTTTTTTTCCAAGACGGCAATCAGCATGGAAGCCCTGTTTTTATCGATGCCCGTGGTTACCCTGTTGGCAAAACCAACCGGAGAATATGTGACAAGGGCTTGTATTTCTATAAGGACCGGCCTGGTTCCTTCCATGGCTGCGGTTACTACGGTACCGTAGGCATCAAGGGGCCTTCCCTTCAAAAATACCTCCGAGGGATTTTCAACCTCTATCAATCCCCTGTCCCGCATTTCAAAAATACCTATTTCATTGGTGGACCCGAACCGGTTTTTGACCGCCCTCAGTATCCTGTATGAAAAATGCCTCTCTCCTTCAAAGTATAAAACAGTGTCTACCATGTGCTCAAGGACTCTGGGTCCGGCAATGGCACCGGACTTTGTGACGTGGCCTACTATAAAGGTTGCCATATTCCTTGTTTTTGTCATCCCCATCACCATTGAGGTCACTTCCCTAACCTGGGTAACACTGCCCGGAGCGCTGGCCACCTGGGGAGAGTATATGGTTTGAATGGAATCCAGAACAAGCAAATCAGGCTTTTCTTTTTCAACGTACTCGATAATTATGTCAATATTGGTTTCAGCCAGGACATAGAGCTCTCCGTCTCCGATTCCCAGCCTGTCTGCCCTTATTTTTATCTGCTCTCCCGATTCTTCGCCGGAAACATAGAGTACCTTTAACTCTTGTTTTGCAGCGTGGTCCGCTACCTGTAACAAAAGGGTTGACTTGCCTATACCGGGGTCTCCCCCCACAAGTATCAGGGAGCTTTTTATTATTCCCCCTCCCAGCACCCTGTCCATTTCCATGCTGCCCGTTGAGATTCTTTCTTTTTTTGTAGATGTAATATTGTTTATTTTTTCAATTACACCCTTGCTGATGCCTCTTTGGCTTTTGGGATCATTTCCCTTGCTTTCAAATTCCTCGACAAAGGTGTTCCATTCTTCACAGGATGGACACCTGCCTAACCATTTGGCCGTTTCATAACCGCATTCCTGGCAGACAAATTTGGATTTTAACTTAGCCATGATTCACCTGCTTTCCCATTTCATTTTCCAACTAACTATAACTCAAAAAGCCTGTGTGTGTCAATGGAATTATGACAATACCCCCGTCCCCTTGTCATCTAAAAATTCCAAAAATAATGTAAAAATTATTATTGACAGGGGGGGTGGAGGTATGTATAATAAAAGCTGTTTGAGAGTTTAGTAATTTTAAACTTAAAGTTTAGTGTAATGGCGAGGTTTTTATGAATATAGGAGAAAATTTAAAAAGACTGAGAGTTGCCAATTCTCTAACCCAGCAGGAATTAGCCGACAGGTGTGAATTGACCAAAGGGTATATTTCACAGCTTGAGAGAGATTTGACTTCTCCTTCCATAGCGACCCTGACGGATATATTGGAGTGTTTGGGTACGGACTTGGGAAGTTTTTTCAACGAAGCGGTAGACAATAAAATAGTATTCAAAAGCGAGGATATATTTGTAAAAGAAACAGAGGATAATTATATCATTAACTGGATTGTTCCCAACGCCCAGAAATATAAAATGGAGCCCATTTTGGTGGAGCTAAAAAGCGGCAGTAAAACCAAAGCCGACGAGCCTCATGAAGGGGAAGAATTCGGTTATGTTTTATCCGGGTCCATAGTTTTATACTACGGCAACCAGGTGTACAAGGTTAAAAAGGGCGAGTCTTTTTACATTAAGACAAACAAGACTCATTATATAGAAAATGCGGGAAAAACTACGGCACGCCTACTATGGGTAAGCACTCCCCCGTATTTTTAGTCAGGAGGCAGGAATGGATAATGCAATAATACAACTAAACAATATAACCAAAAAGTTTGACGGAGAAATTGTTCTTGATGACATTACTTTATCGGTCAAGGAAAATGAATTCGTTACTTTTTTGGGACCCAGCGGGTGCGGAAAAACAACCACTTTAAGGATCATCGGAGGATTTGAAAAGCCTGATGAAGGCCAGGTTTATTTTGACGGCCAGCTGATTAATGACATACCCCCCTTCAAGAGGCAGCTGAACACCGTATTTCAAAAATACGCCTTGTTTCCTCATTTAAATGTGTACGAAAACATAGCATTTGGACTTAGAATAAAGAAGATGGATGAAAAGACCATTTCATCCAAGGTTGAAAGGATGTTGGAGCTTTTCAACCTTAAAAATTACGGCAAAAGAAGAATTGACCAGTTAAGCGGGGGCCAGCAGCAGCGTATTGCCATAGCCAGGGCTTTGGTTAATGAGCCCAAGGTTCTTTTGCTGGATGAGCCATTGGGGGCTCTGGATTTAAAGTTAAGGAAAGAAATGCAGCATGAGCTGAAAGCCATGCAGAAGCAGCTTGGCATCACCTTTATCTACGTAACCCACGACCAGGAAGAGGCCCTTACCATGTCCGATACCATAGTTGTCATGAACGAAGGGATTATTCAGCAGATGGGCAGCCCCATCGATATATACAATGAGCCGGAAAATGCCTTTGTTGCCGACTTTATCGGTGAGAGCAATATATTGGACGGAATCATGATTGACGACTACTTGGTTGAGTTTTTAGGGAAAAAATTTGATTGCCTGGATTCCGGATTTGGCAGAGGTGAGGATGTTGATGTGGTTATCCGCCCCGAAGACCTGGACCTGACTCCTGCAGGCCGGGGAAAATTGGAGGGAATCGTAAAATCCGTCATATTCAAAGGGGTTCATTACGAAATGGACATAGATGCCAACGGGTTTGAATTCTTGGTTCATTCAACGGATATGGCTCCCGTAGGCGCTTGGGTGGGTCTGACCTTGACCCCGGATGACATTCATATTATGAAAAAGGGGGATTAAGAGTGAAAGATAGGACGAAATACTTTGCTTACCCCTATGTGGTGTGGATATTTATATTTATTGCCCTGCCGGCATTTTTAGTCCTTTTATACAGCGTTACCACCAAGGAATCAAACGGGCTTACCACGATTCATTTTACCTGGGAGAATTTCAAGAATTTCTTTCAGCCCCTGTATTTAAACATTTTGTGGGATTCCATTTACCTGGCGGCAATATCCACCATCATATGCCTGATGCTTGGTTATCCTGCAGCATATATAATTTCAAAAGCCCATATTTCTAAAAGGAATACCTTGTTGTTCATGTGCATCCTGCCAATGTGGATGAATATGCTTCTTCGAACCTACGCCTGGATGACCATACTTGGAAACAACGGGATTTTAAATAACATTTTTGCCTTCCTTGGCCTTCCTAAAGTAAATATGCTTTATACAAGAGGAGCTACCATAATGGGTATGGTATATAACTTCATTCCCTTTATGATACTTCCCATTTATACTGCTTTAAGCAAAATGGATAAGGCGGTTTTGGAGGCGGCTGATGATTTGGGGGCAAATAAAAGGACAAAATTTATAAAGGTTATTCTTCCTCTCAGCATGCCCGGTGTGATCTCAGGCATCATAATGGTTTTCATGCCTGCAGTCAGCACCTTTATCATTCCCCAGCTCTTGGGAGGTAACAAGAGCATGATGATAGGAAACTTGGTAGAAAAATTGTTTATCCTAAACGGTGACTGGAATTTCGGCTCGGCCATATCCATAGTGATGATGGTTATAATACTTTTATCCATGTCTATAATGAACAAATTTGATGTGGACAAGGAAGGGGGAGCACGATTATGGTAAGAAAATATTTATCAAAAATATATATGGGGATAATTTTTATCTTTCTCTATGCTCCGATCGTGGTTCTTGCCGTATTTTCCTTCAATGAGTCAAAGTCCAGGGGCCACTGGACGGGCTTTTCCTTAAGGTGGTACATTGAGCTTTTCCATGACCAGGATATAAGGATGGCCTTTTATTACACAATAACAATAGCAATCATCACTGCAATAGTATCAACGATTTTGGGTACGATAGCAGCCATAGGGATAAATGCCATGAAGGGGAGGCAAAAAGCTTTAATACTCAATGTTAATTACCTTCCGGTGGTTAATCCCGACATTGTTACGGGAATTTCCCTGATGATTTTGTATATATCCTTTAATATGGATTTTGGTTTTAATACAATGCTGATATCTCATATAGTGTTCAGTATTCCCTATGTGATATTGTCAATACTTCCAAAGCTGAAGCAGCTTGATGTCCACATGACCGAAGCTGCCATGGACTTAGGGGCAACCCCCATGTATGCCCTCAGGAAGGTAATAATTCCCGAAATAAAGCCGGGAATCGTTACGGGATTTTTGATGGCATTTACCTTGTCCATAGATGATTTTATCATAAGCTACTTTACCAAGGGAGAAGGGGTAACAAATCTTTCCATTATTATTTATTCAATGGCAAGAAGGGGCGTCCGCCCGACTATCAATGCCTTGTCCACAATAATGCTCACTGTGGTGTTATTGTTAATGATATTAATAAATAAAAGAGCAAACGGACATGATAAGTCTAAAAAAACAAATCGAAGCGAGGTATAAGAAATAAAAATGAAAAGAAAATTAATTGCCGTAACATTTATAGCTATTTTAATCTTAATAGCCGCAACCGGGTGCAAGTCAGAAGGCAAACAGACCCTGAGTATTTTGAACTATGACATTTACATGGACAAAAGCCTGCTGTCCGAATTTGAAAAGGCCAACAATGTTACCATCAAATACGACACCTATTCAACTCCGGAAGAAATGTACATCAAGGTGAAATCCGGGGCTTCAAAATATGATTTGATCATATCCGGCGAATATATGATTGAGCGCCTGATTCGCGAAAAATTAATCAACAAATTGAATTTTGACAATATTCCAAATTATAAATATATAGGGGAAGATTTTAAAAACCATGTATATGACCCTGATAACGAGTATTCCGTTCCTTATTTCTGGGGCACCTTAGGCATCTTGTACAACAAGAAAACTGTTGATGCCTCCTCTGACAGCTGGGCTATGCTCTGGGACGAAAGTCATGCCCAAAAAATAATAATGATGGATTCCCAGAGAGACTCATTTGCAGCTGCACTTAAATTGTTGGGGTATTCCATCAACACGGTGGATGAAAAAGAACTTGATGAAGCAAAGGACCTCCTCATTCAGCAGAGGCCTCTGGTGATGGCTTATATAACAGACGGGGCACCGGACATAATGATTAACGAAGAAGCTGATATGGCTTTAGTATGGTCGGGTGAAGCCGTTTCAGCCATGGCTGAAAATGAAAACTTGGATTTTGTCATTCCCAAGGAAGGAAGCAATATCTGGATTGACGCCATGGTTGTTCCGGCAAATTCGGAAAATCAGGAAATGGCAGAAAGGTTTATCGACTTTTTATGCTCCACGGAAGCAACCCTGAGAAACATCAACGAGGTATGGTACTCCACGGTTCATACGGAAGCCATAAAGTTAGTGGATGAGGAATTATTGAACAATCCTGCCTTTAACATTCCCAAGGAAGACATAGATAAGATGGAAATGCTGAGAGACCCAAAGGAGTTCATAGGCTTGTACACTGAAAGATGGACTGAATTGATGGCACAGTAGATGTCAAAAGGGCGGCGAAAGCCGCCCTTTTCTATATCATAGGACTTCACAATACTTGCACCCGCTGCAAATTTCTACTTTTCCTTCGAATATTCTTTTTATAATATCTGCCGTATTGTAGGCTTCTTTATTTTTCTTGTCAATCTTTGAATCATGGAGAATTATTTTTTTGGGCGAAACGCTCAACAAAATATTTATTACGGTTTCGTCGTATGTTGATTCGGTACTTAATTCTGCCGACAGCTCGGCACTTGACAAATAATTGAGCTTCTGCATGTTTTTATCGTAAACCTGAACCTTGCTATTATTGAACATCACATTAACTAAGTCATAGCGGTTTTCTTCGGAATCCGATATTAATTTTATTATGCTTATAAAATCCATGTATTCCTTCTTCATCAAATAGGAGTCAATGCACCTCTCCACAACCTGGGCTGCATAAAGCTTCAAAAACTTTAGTCTGAAATTGACAAAGCCGTTTAAGTTGATGGAATTGGATTTTTCTATAACTTCTTTGAACTTATTTTTAATGATTATGTGTATTTTAATGTCATTGTCTATTTCTTCCTCAATGTCAGATATTATTGAGCCCACTTCTTCTTCATCGAAGTAAAAATAATTTTCCTTTAAAATCTTTATCCCTACCAACTTGGTGTATTCAACCAAGAGCTTGGTTATTTTTGCCGTTATTTTTTCAATGTACTCTCTTTTGTTTATTTTATTGTTTGTAAAATACCTTATTTTTATATTTCCGTCATCTGTTGATGATAATTCTATGTTTATATCACTTTCATCTATATTTGTTATTATCCTTATATTATTATATATTTCATGATTTTCATTTTCACTTAATTCTAATGATAAAAGCTCCACTTAGTCACTCCTCTCGGCGGTCAAGGGAGGT
>JAAYOE010000137.1 GCA_012520455.1 Tissierellia bacterium | reverse complement strand
AGTTTTAGGGACGGTTCCTTTCATTCTCAATAAGGACACATAGCAAGGGACCCTGAGCGGACGGTACTCTCTGGGCACTTTACAGACACGATGATACTGTAAGATTTGTCCATTAAGAACTGTTACCGGTGGACACTTAAAATTGTCCATTAAGAACTGTCCCCGGTGGACAGGTGGACACCATGATACTGTAGGAATTGTCCACTGAGAACCGTCTCCGGTGGACAAAAATTACACTAAATTAAACATATTTTTTAAGAACGAAAAGAACCGTCCCCAAAGACACCGTCCCCAAAGACATATAAGAACAAAAAGAACCGTCCCTAAAAAATTAATAAAAGAGGACATAAAATGAAAAAGGACATTAATTTTTACCTGAAACTATTCTTAGCAACATTCACTTTAAGCGCTTTTACCTTTGGAGGGGGTTATGTGATAGTCCCTCTTATGCGGAAGAGATTCGTCGAAGAACTGAAATGGATAGACGAAGAAGAGATGCTGAACATAGTTGCAATATCTCAATCGGCGCCGGGAATGATAGCCGTCAACACTTCAATAATGACAGGTTACCGGCTGGCGGGAGTAGGAGGAGCTGTAATAGCGGCCTTTGGAACGGTTCTGCCGCCCCTTATAATAATAACCATAATAGCAAAATTCTATCTTGCCTTTAAAGAAAACCGCTACATCAATGCACTTTTATTGGGAATGCGGGCAGGCGTGGCTGCAGTTATCATAGATGTAATAATAAAAATGGCAAAAAATATTATTAAGACCAAAAACAAAACATCCATCGGAATAATGGCTGTTGCTTTATTTGCCGCAGTTGTCCTTAACATAAACGCTGCCTTGATAATAATCCTTTGCGGAATCTTCGGAGGTATCTATTACAACTTTGTTGAAAAGGCAGGTGAAGGGCAATGATATATTTGGATATATTCTTAAGTTTTTGCCAAATAGGATTATTAAGCTTCGGAGGAGGCTATGCAGCCCTGCCTTTGATAGAAGCCCAGGTATTGGAAAAACACAACTGGCTTACTTTAGAAGAATTCGCCGACCTCCTGACCATATCCCAGATGACTCCGGGCCCCATCGCCATTAATGCGGCAACCTTCGTGGGAACCAAGGTTGCAGGTTTGGGAGGAGCGATTGTAGCAACCATAGGAAGCGTGACCCCTTCCTTCATAATAGTACTTATACTTTCTTACCTTTATTTTAAATACAAGAACTTATCTTCGATACAAGGAATATTGAAGGGTTTGAGGCCGGCAGTGGTATCGTTGATAGCCTCTGCGGGTCTGTCCATCCTCATGCTGACAATATTTAAAAGGGAAGGGATAAGCCTCTTGAATATGAAATTAAGCGATATAAACTTTATCGCAATAATAATGGTTGGATTAAGCGTCTTCATACTCAGAAGGTTTAAACCGGACCCTATAAAAGTAATGATTGGGACCGGAGTATTAGGAGTTATTATATACGGATTGTTCTAAGAACGAAAAGAACCGTCCCCAAAAATTGTTCTAAGAACGAAAAGAACCGTCCCTAAAAATTTAAGGAGAAGAGATGTCAAACAAAAAATTTACCCACCTTCATCTGCATACGGAGTACAGCCTCCTTGACGGGGCTTGCAGGATTAAAGAATTGATTAGGAGGGCCAAGGAATTAAACATGGATTCATTAGCCATTACCGACCACGGAAGCATGTACGGTGTGGTGGAATTCTACAAACAGGCAAAAAAGGAAGGGATTAAACCCATACTTGGCTTTGAAGCATATATTTCTCCCCGCAGGCTGACTGACAAGGACCCTCAAAAGGACAAGAACCAGTATCATTTGGTGCTCTTGGCGGAAGACATGGAAGGCTGGCAAAACATAATCAAGCTTTGCTCTATCGGGTTTGTGGACGGCTACTACTACAAGCCGAGGATTGACCATGAAACCTTGAAAAAATACAGCAGGGGGATAATTGCCTTAAGCGCATGTCTTGCAGGGGAGATCCAGGCGTTCTTATTGGAAAACAATTATGATGAAGCCCTTAGGAGGGCCTTCTTGTACAAGGATATATTCGGAGAAAACAACTTTTTTCTTGAGCTCCAGGACCATGGCATGGAAGAGCAAAAAACAGTTAACGAATCCTTGTTCAAAATAAGCAGGGAAACAGGTTTAAGGCTTGTTGCCACAAATGATGTTCACTATATAAACAAGGAAGACGCTTACTTCCATGATGTCCTTCTTTGCATCCAAACCCAGAAAACCATAACCGATGAAGACAGGATGAGGTTTCCTTCGGATGAATTTTATCTGAAATCCCGTGAAGAAATGGCTGAACTCTTTCCACCGGAGGCACTTGAAAACACGGGAGAAATAGCGGATAGATGCAATGTGGACCTCGACTTTAACACCGTCCACCTGCCGGAATTCAAAGTGCCCGAAGGCTATGACAAATCGGAATACTTCAGAAAAATATGCCAGGAAGGCTTGGAGTCCAGGTATAAAATTATAACTAAAGAAATTCAGGAAAGATTGGATTACGAAATTCGTGTGATTGAGCAGATGGGATATGTGGATTATTTTCTCATCGTGTGGGATTTTATCAAATATGCCAGGGACAACAAGATTATGGTGGGACCCGGAAGAGGGTCTGCAGCAGGCAGTTTGGTTGCATATTCCATGAGGATTACAAACATAGACCCCTTAAAGTACAACCTGATTTTTGAAAGGTTTCTAAATCCTGACCGTATCAGCATGCCGGATATCGACGTGGATTTTTGCTATGAACGGCGCGAAGAGGTTATTGATTATGTTAAAGAAAAATACGGCCGGGAAAGGGTTGCCCAGATAGTAACATTTGGCACCATGGCAGCGAGGGGGTCCATAAGGGATGTGGGAAGGGCCTTGGACATGCCCTATGGAGAAGTTGATTTTATAGCGAAGAAAATCCCCATGACCTTGGGGATGACCATAAAATCAGCCCTGGAAGTAAATAGGGAGCTTAAGGACCTCTATGAAAGCGACACAAAAGTCAACAAGCTCATTAATTTAGCCATGCAGGTTGAAGGCCTTCCCAGGCATTCTTCGACTCATGCGGCCGGGGTCCTCATATCCAAGGAAGAAGTAACAAAATATGTTCCCCTTTCAAGAAACAAGGATGTCATAACAACTCAGTTCAACATGGTTGAGCTTGAAGAGTTAGGCCTTTTAAAAATGGATTTCTTAGGTCTTAGAACCCTTACCGTGATCCGGGATGCCATAGAATTAATTGAAAAAAATCACCGTGTGAAGATAGATTTCCAAGACTGCAATTATGATGACAAGGAAGTTTATAAACTATTTGCCAATGCTGAAACCTTGGGCATCTTCCAGTTTGAAAGCTCCGGAATGAGGGCCTTTTTAAGCGAGCTGAAGCCTACGGAATTTGAAAACCTTTCGGCTGCCAATGCCCTTTACAGGCCGGGTCCCATGGGCCAGATACCGGTCTATATCAAAAATAAGTTAAATCCTGATAAGGTTACCTATCTTCACCCTAAATTAGAGCCTATTCTCAATGTAACCTACGGCTGTATGGTATATCAGGAGCAGGTAATGCAGATAGCAAGAGATATCGGCGGCTTTACAATGGGCCGGTCCGACTCTTTGAGACGGGCCATGGGCAAGAAAAAAATGGAGGTCATGCTCAAGGAAAGACAAAACTTCATATACGGCAAAAAAGCTGAAAATGGGGAGCCGGCCATAGGGGGAGCAATAAATAACGGGGTGGATGAAAAAACAGCCAACGAAATATATGATTTGATGGTGGAGTTTGCCAAATATGCCTTCCCCAAGGCCCATTCCGTGGCCTATGCGGCCCTTGCCTATGAAACAGCATGGCTGAAAACCCATTATCCCGTTGAATTTATGGCAGCCCTCATATCAAGTATAATGGGAAGCTCCGGTACCGTATCCTTGTACATCAGAGAGTGCAAAAGGCTTGGAATAGAAATACTGCCGCCGGACATAAACGAAAGCAGGGATAAATTTACGGTGGAAAACAATAAAATCCGTTTCGGCTTAGCTGCCGTAAAAAACGTGGGAACCAATGTTATTCAAGAAATAGTAAAAGCCAGAGAAGACAAAGGTAAATTTACCTGTTTTGCAGACTTCTGCACAAAGGTGGACCCTGTGGTACTGAACAAGAGGCAGATTGAATCACTGATAAAATGCGGGGCCTTTGACTCATTAAAAGTCAAGCGGTCACAGCTTATGGCCATATATGAGAGAACTATCGATTCGGTCCTTGCTCAAAAGAAAAAGAATATTGAAGGCCAGTTTTCACTTTTTGACAGCTTGGAAGGAGATGTTGAGGTAGCGGATGAACTGCCGGATTTGCCCGAATACAATGAAAAAGCCCTTCTTTCCATGGAAAAAGAAATGATGGGAGTGTATTTAAGCGGACATCCCCTTTCAGAATACGAAAGTGTATTGGAAAGGTATGCCACCACCAATACCAATGAAATATCCGAAATAAGGGATGGAAGAGAAGGAACAGTTCTATATGACGGAAGCAGGGTTGTCATAGGCGGAATAATAATAAAAAAACAAAACAAAATAACAAAGAACAATAACATGATGGCCTTTATAACCTTGGAAGACTTGTACGGAACTGTGGAAGGAATAATTTTCCCTAAAATTTACGATGACTGTAAGGATATTTTATATGAGGACAATATAGTTATGATTGAAGGAACTATAGATGCCTCTGAGGAAGAATCACCCAAGCTCTTAGTGAATAAGGTGACAGAATTAAAAAAGGAACCTGTAAGAGTGAGGGTACAGAATAAACTCTATATAAAGGTAAGAGATTTAGAGAATTACAAAAATATAAAAAAAGACTTGTTTTATTGTATATGCAGGCACAAGGGCCAGGATCCCGTAATAATTTATAACGAAAAAGACAGAACAAATATGGTTTTACCGGATAAATACAGGGTAAATATAGAAGATGAAATATTAATAAAGGACCTGAAGGAATTACTGGGACAAGAAAATATAGCTGTTAGAAACAGATGTTGAATCGGAGGCGGTAAAAATGAGGAAATTAGGAGTATTAACGAGCGGAGGCGACTCACCGGGCATGAATGCAGCCATCAGGGCGGTTGTCAGATACGGAATTTATAACAATATAAATGTTGTAGGGATCCGTAACGGCTTCGAAGGCTTGGTGGAAGGAAACCATATGGAAATGAACCTATCCTCTGTTGCAGATATCATCCACAGGGGGGGAACCATATTGGGAAGCGCCAGAAGCAAGGAGTTCATGGAAGAAGAAGGCTTTCAGAAGGCACTGAGAAACATTAAATATTTAGGCATAGAGGGCTTGGTCATAATCGGAGGAGGCGGGTCCTTCAAAGGCGCCATGAAGCTTGAAAAGGCAGGTGTTTCAACGGTTTGCATTCCCGGAACCATAGATAATGACTTGCCCTACACCAAATATACCTTAGGCTTCTTCACGGCTCTCACGACTGTTTTGGAATCTGTTGAAAAAATCAGGGATACATCCTCATCCCACAACAGGTCCAACGTAATAGAGGTTATGGGAAGAGACTGCGGAGATATCGCCTTGTACGCCGGGCTTGCAGGCGGGGCCGAAATGGTTATTATACCTGAAATTGAACATAATATAGACGAAGTATGCGATAAAATAATGCAGGGAAGAGCGAGAGGAAAAAGACACAGCATAATAATACTTGCGGAAGGTGCCGGGGATGCAAAGGAAATTTCAGAGCGAATAGAGCAAAAAACCGGAATAATAACAAGGTATTCCATACTTGGCTACACCCAGAGAGGGGGAGCACCGGCAGCTTACGACAGGCTAATCGGAAGCCAGATGGGGGCTCATGCGGTGAAATTATTGTGCCAAAACAAAAGGAATAGAGCAGTGGGAACAGATGGAGGCCAAGTCTTTGATATGGACCTGGATGAAGCTGTTGCCGTAAAAAAGGTATTTGACGAATCAACCTATGAATTGACAAAGATATTATCCATTTAGTGGGACACTGGGGACGGTCCTCTTTGTCCCATTTGATGTCCAGGTGATGGTTTTTCTGTGACACTGGGGACGGTCCTTTTTGTCCCATTTGATGTCTATCGAGGATGGTTTTCAGTGAGTATCTGATGACAGTACCCCCGTCCCCTTGTCATCTAAAATATGTTAAATAAGGTGATAATATGATGAAGATGCGCAAAACAAAAATCGTGTGTACCATAGGACCCTCATCCTCGGATGAAGAGACATTCAAGGAATTGGTTCTTAACGGTTTAAACGTGGCAAGATTGAATTTTTCCCACGGCACACACCAAGAACACAAGGGAAAAATTGATACAATAAAAAAGGTGAGGGAAGAATTAAAGGCTTCAATCGCCATTATGCTTGATACCAAGGGGCCCGAAATACGAATCAAGGATTTTGAAACCGGACAGGCAGAATTAAAAATGGGCCAGGAGTTTATTCTTACCACAAGAGAAGTCCAAGGGAACGAAAACGTGGTAAGTGTTAGCTACGGCCAATTTGCTAAAGACATTAAACCGGGTGACAGGATACTCATAGACGACGGCCTCATCAGCATGGAAGCGGTTGAAATAATCAAGGGTACCGATGTTAAATGCCTGGTAAAAAACGGGGGAATTCTTAAAAACAAAAAAGGTATCAATGTTCCCGATGTTCAAATCAACCTGCCTGCACTTACGGACAGGGATATAAGCGACATAAAATTCGGCATAGAACAAGGAATCGACTATATTGCTGCATCCTTTATCAGGAAGAAGGATGACGTGGCAGAGATAAGAAAAATTTTGGAAGAAGAAAAAGCAAATCACATCATGATTATATCAAAAATTGAAAACAGGCAGGGGGTTGAAAACATAGATGAAATCATTGAAGCATCAGACGGAATTATGATCGCAAGAGGCGATTTGGGCGTGGAAATACCGGCAGAAGAAGTTCCCTTGGTGCAAAAAATGATTATCGGAAAATGCAATAGGGCAGGAAAGCCCGTGATTACAGCAACTCAAATGCTTGATTCGATGATAAGGAACCCCAGACCTACGAGGGCTGAGGTATCAGATGTTGCAACTGCCATATTTGAGGGAACGGATGCCATAATGCTTTCGGGAGAAACAGCATCCGGAAGCTACCCCATAGAAGCAATAAAAACTATGGCAAGGATAGCTTGTATGATTGAAGGCTCATTAGATTACAATGAAATCTTGAAAAGCAAAAGCCCTGCTTCCAACTGCAGCATAACTGATTCAATAAGCTATGCAACCTGCAAATCTTCACTGGATTTACATGCGGCTGCAGTGATATCCGCGACAACATCGGGCTATACGGCAGCAAATGTTTCAAGGTACAGACCAGCAGCTCCTATTATAGCGGCCACCCCCAGCGATAGGGTAATGAGAAAATTAGCCCTTTATTGGGGGGTTTATCCCGTGAAAATTGAAGAAATGCAGTCCACGGACCTGATAGTTCGAAAATCCGTTGAAAGGGCTATAGAGTCGGGATATGTGAAAAATGGGGATTTAACAATAATAACTGCGGGAATTCCTGCGGGAATTTCCGGTATTACCAACTTGCTCAAGGTTCACATTGTAGGCGAGGAACAAACCCTGCCAAGATAACAGTCGTAACAGCATTTCGCAAGGGAGGCAAAACAATAGAAAAATACAAAAACATCTTAAAGATTTCACTTCCCATATTAATAGCTTCGCTGATTATTTTGTTGATGGTATTCAGCCCCGGCACATTCGGTTTGATAGTTGGTTCCTTTAAACCGATAATATACGGCTTGGCAATGGCATACCTGTTGGATTCTGTGGTCATGTTTTTGATGAAGAAACTGAAGGTCAGAAGAAAACAGGGAATTTTTCTTGCCTGCGTAATATTGATAGGAATTATAAGCACAATAATATATAAAATCCTGCCCCAGATAGCAGAAAATGTAAATAATATTATGGACTTCATAATGGATGGGGAAGTCGACATAGGTCAGATAGTTGCAGACATCAGAAGCAGGATAGACAATAAATATGTGGACTACATAACGGATTACATTTTAAAGGCAGGGGAGTCCGTTAAAAATGTTATCAACAACCTTTTAAAATACCTCTACAATACTCTTATGTCCTTGATTACAAACATCGGCTCAGGTGCGTTTACTGCAGTTACCGGCTTTATAATCAACATATACATGCTGTCCGAAAAGGATGATTTACTGGCGAGGGGCAGAAGGTTCATACACGCTTACTTCAATGAAAACAAAGCAAATGACATACTTAACATATTTACCAAAGCCAACAAGATATTTAAAAGCTTCTTAACCGGTAAGCTGCTGGACTCCACCATAGTGGGGATAATGTGCGTCATAGCATTTGCAATAGCAAAGGTTCCATACGCCCCCCTCATGGGAACATTAATAGGGTTTTTCAATATGATACCTTATTTCGGTCCCATAATCGGCTCGGTTCCGGTAGTCTTGGTTTCGTTTTTTGTCAATCCTGCTAAGGCTTTCACTGCCCTGATAATCATCATTATCATCCAGCAGATAGACGGAAATTTCTTAGACCCCAAAATTGTCGGCAAAAATGTTGGGGTAAGCCCATTCTGGATCATCACCAGCGTTACCGTCGGAGGAAATTTGTTTGGAATTCCGGGAATGATATTAGGCGTACCGCTTGTGGTCCTCATCAAGGAAGTCATAGAAGACTCCGTAGAAATGCGCCTGATGGAAAAGGGCAAAGAAAACTTGGAAAAAACCAACCTCCGCAAATAATGACAAGGGGACGAATGACAAGGGGACGTGTGACAAGGGGACGGGGGTAGTGTCATCCTTGATGACACTACCCCCGTCCCCTTGTCATATTTTTTTTGTAATATATTGACATGAGCAGGATATCGTGATATATTTATGATATCAAAATGATATCATAAATATCAATTGAAGGAGGAGATAAACTAATGGAAATAAATAAAGAAAGATTAATCACGGAAGAAATAGTTCCTAATTCGATGAACGGCATGTTTATGCTGCTTCTCAATCTTGCTTTAATGCTATTTTCAGCATTCTTGTTCATTTTTAGCGTGGGTTCTCTAGATGGTCCCTTGCAGGTTGTAATGATAATTATTAGTATTTTGTATTTTTTCATAATTGGTCCTATTTTGTTTGCAGGCCTCAAGGTTTTAAAACCAAACGAAGCCCTTGTGCTCACCTTGTTCGGAAAATATTACGGCACCCTTAAAGGGGAAGGATTTTATTTTGTAAACCCCTTTGTTACAGCAGTAAATCCGGCTTCCAATACTGCAACAACCGCTGCCTTCTCAGTGGAAGGAAGTACCGATAAAAAGAATCCGGACCTGAACATAAAACTCAGAACCAAGAAAATTTCCTTAAAAACGATGACCTTAAACAATGAAAAGCAAAAAATAAACGACCTCTTGGGCAATCCCATAAGCATAGGCATAGTGGTTGTATGGAGAGTGGTAAACACGGCCAAGGCAGTCTTCAATGTGGATAATTACACCGAGTATTTGTCCATTCAATGTGATTCGGCCTTGAGGAATATTGTAAGACTTTACCCTTACGATACCTTTGGTGACGACAATGAAAAAACATTGAGAGGCAGCAGTTTGGAAATAGCAAACAAGCTTAAGGAAGAAATACAGGAAAAAGTGGAAATAGCCGGTCTTGAAATAATTGAAGCAAGAATAACACACCTGGCATATGCTCCAGAAATAGCCGCTGCAATGCTTCAAAGACAACAGGCTGCAGCCATCATAGACGCAAGACAGATGATAGTCGAAGGTGCCGTAGGAATGGTTGAAATGGCCCTTGATAAGCTCAGTGAACACAATGTCGTGGAATTGGATGAAGAAAGAAAGGCTGCAATGGTAAGCAACCTCTTGGTTGTTCTTTGCGGCAACAGAGACGCCCAGCCCATAGTGAACTCAGGCTCCTTGTATTAATTTACATGGTGTAAAATAAACATGCCATGGATACTGTATGATTGGAAAATTTAAAGGAAGGGGCTGATGATAATGGAAGATTCTAAAAAGGATAAGGAAAAGAAACAGGTGTTACTGAGATTATCATCATCTCTTTGGAAGGAATTAGCAGCTTGGGCTGAGGATGATTTCCGGTCCATAAACGGACAAATAGAATACTTGTTAAATGAATGTGTAAAACAAAGGAAGAAAACAAATAAAAAGCAGGATGAATAGACAGTTCAGAAAGAATATCATCCTGAGCGTATGCGAAGGATCTCATGAGATTCTTTGAGCTAAAGCTCTCAGAATGACAACTTGTGAGTTGCTCATAACAATGACACCCTGCGGGCTATTCATAGTAATGACAATTGGGCTAAAACCCTCAGAAAAAAGCGGCCGTTAGTAAAAAATACAATATAAAATGAAAACCCACTATTTCAGTGGGTTTTCACATTTAGACCATCCTTTCTTAATTATCAACCGATTGTGACCTCGGCCGGCACTTGTCGCCGCCTGCACCGCCTACAGCATCCTCATTGATTTGTCGAGGGAAGAGCCTTGGGAATGTTGGGCAGATTGCTGCCTGCTCGGGTGCTAATTCAACAAATCCAGTGCTGAGTACACAAAGTTGAACAGGAACAAGAACTTTCTTTTCGCAGGTGATGCAGAGGGAAATGATAAGATTTACGGACAATACACCTGTTCTGGGGTCAATCACAAAATCTCTTTGAATGCTGTTGGTTGCAAGTCTCACAACACAGTCCAAATTGCAGAATTCGGTGAATCTTGGCAAGAAGGCGGTATCAAATACCGAAGGTATGCAAATTTCAAAGAAATTAGTCAATACAAGAGGATTGCATTCAGGTGCGATTTCAACCAATGCAGACAATGTGATTATGCTTTCCCTGTTTGAATCACAAGGTGTCACAACCAAATCCATTTCGATTTCAACACAACCTGAAATCTCAATTTCTTGAGTTCCAAATACGGGAGTACCCAATTCTTCTTCATCGCAGAATGATGTATCGGCCCACACTAATTTCTGGCTTAAGGTTCCATCAGGGCCTATGACTTTGACATCACAGCCTTCTTCATTTTTTACAAACTGTCCTCCGGACAAGGTGGTGTTAGGCTTGATTTTTAAATTGCAATCATCATTGATATTATCAGGATTAAAGAATTTCCTGCACCTGATATCTGCAATTCTTATTATATTGGTTCCGCAGCCTAAGGGCGGTTCAAAACAAGTATCCGGAGCAGTTTTTAATCCCTGCAGGTTGAATAAAACTGCATCATATACTTTTTGCACATAAATGGGTTCTGAAACTACATTTCTTAATGTACCGTCCCAGTCGCAGCCTGACTGACCGGTGCAACATCTATCTTCAATGCCGCCAGTTCCCAAAACTGCATCATTTCTATTTGAGTGTTTCATGCTGGCATAACCTCCTCATAATTTCTGTTACTTTACTTTAATATATTCTAAATTCATTTAGTTGTTACACACATCTGAAAAAAACAATACCCGCCTGATGCTTATTGCCTTTGAATTTTATTTGTGTTATTGTAAAGTATATTAATAAATAATATTTCAGGAGGAAAAATGAAACCGGTAGTTAAATTTGAATTTGAAAGCGGAGATGTGATAAAGGCGGAATTATATCCGGAGACAGCACCAAACACTGTAAGAAACTTTATCTCATTAATCAATAAGAACTTTTATGACGGGAAAATTTTTCACAGGGTGATCAAGGACTTTATGATTCAGGGCGGATGCCCCATGGGTAATGGGACGGGTGGTCCCGGATATTCAATAAAAGGTGAATTTACAAGAAATGGTTTCAAAAATGATTTGAAGCATACAGAGGGAGTATTATCCATGGCAAGGGCCATGTCTTTCGATTCGGCAGGGTCGCAATTCTTCATAATGCATAAAACATCACCCCACCTGGATGGTCAATATGCAGCCTTCGGAAAAGTTATCGAAGGTATGGATGTGGTTGATAAGATAGCAGAATCAAAGACAGATTATATGGATAGACCGGTTGAAGAAGTAAAGCTTAAGAAAGTAACTGTAGATACGTTCGGAGAAAGATACGAAGAGCCGGAGGTTATTGAATAAATACCTGATAATTCCCAAAGCATTGAAGGATCTCAATAAATGAGATCCTTCGCTATTTTCAATATGAAACCCTATTAAAATCCTAAATATTCACCAACTAAGACTACCTTGATTCTATTCTGAGGTTTACAGAATCTTGTTACTAAGATTTGACTGCATAAGGTGTCTTTTGTCGTGCAATCTGTGCATTTTCCCGTATGGAAACAAGGAGTGTTGCAGTTTAATCTGACAGCATTTGGAACAGATGCATCAAGTCTTGCTTTTTTTTGTGCAACATCCAAGTCCGTAACTACCTTGTTCATTCCTGCAACCACAATAACGCTGTCGGGACCGTAACAGTAAGCAGCAACCCGGTTTCCGTTTCCGTCAATATTCAAAAGCTCGCCTTCCATGGTAATTGCATTTGTACTTGTAAGGAAAACATCGGCAGTCAGTGCCTTCTTCATCATTTTAACTCTTTCTTTAGGGTCAGTTTCCTTATCCCTGTCATAAACGGCAATTTTCCTTTCTTCCAAAAGCTTCTTAATTCCCATCTGGTCAATGGTTGTTGAACCGCCCCAGCCTACAGTGTCATCTTGTTTAATCATGGACATTACTTTATTAACCGCTTCTTCAGCGGTTTCGCAATAGTAGCCTTCCATTTGTCTCTTTTCAAGATTTTTTATAACGGTAGCGGCTTTTACCTTATAAGCTTCCTTAATAAAATCCATAAACGACCTCCCATATAGTTTGTCCATTAATTATACAATAATTTTATTGATAATTCAACTACCTTTACGGTTCTGCCCCCAAAATATCTTGATATAAAAAAATCATGATGATATACTAAATTTATAGAAATAATACTAACAGCGAGGAAAAAATGAAAGTACACGAAAGATTTTTAAACTATGTGAAAATTGATACCCAATCCGTACCCGGAGGAGATGAAATCCCAAGCAGCGAAAAACAAAAGGACTTAGGCAATCTCCTGGTTCAGGAAATGCTATCCATGGGAATCGAAGATGCACACATGGACGAAAACGGATATGTTTACGGTACGGTAAAAGGAAATACGGATGCACCCGTAATTGGTTTTATTGCCCACATGGATACATCTCCCGACATGTCCGGGTCCAATGTAAAGCCAAGGATAATATATGGTTATGACGGGGGGGATATTGTATTAAATGAAGAAAAACAAATAGTGATGGAAACGAAAACCTTCGACCACCTGCTAAAGTATGTGGGTCTGGACCTGATTGTAACTGACGGCACCACCCTCTTAGGGGCGGATGACAAGGCCGGTATTGCGGAAATACTGACAATGGCGGAATACCTTATCAAGAATCCCCATATTAAGCATGGGACCATAAAAATAGCTTTTACTCCCGATGAGGAAGTGGGGAAGGGGGCAGACCTTTTCAATATAGAAAAATTCGGAGCAGATTATGCCTATACCGTCGACGGGGGAGAAATCGGAGAAATAGAGTATGAAAATTTCAATGCGGCAAGTGCCAAGCTAAGGATTAAGGGAGTGAACATCCATCCTGGAACGGCTAAAAACAAAATGAAGAACTCCATACTTATAGGTATGGAATTTCACGGCATGCTGCCTGTATATGAAACACCTGAAAATACCGAAGGGTATGAAGGCTTCAGCCTCTTGAACGAAATGTCCGGTAAGGTTGAAGAAACCCAATTGGAATATATCATCCGGGACCATGATATGGGCAAATTCAATGCCAAAAAAGAGAGGTTCAAAAAAATTGCCGATTATTTAAACGATAAGTACGGCCAAGGAACGGTGGACTTAACTTTGGAAGATTCATATTACAATATGAAGGAAAAAATCCTCCCCCATATGCACATTGTCGAAAATGCGATAAAAGCTATGGAAAATATCGGAATTGAGCCAAAGGTTGTTCCTATAAGAGGAGGAACAGACGGGGCCAGATTGTCTTACATGGGGCTGCCTTGTCCCAACCT
>JAAYOE010000136.1 GCA_012520455.1 Tissierellia bacterium | reverse complement strand
CTGTGATATATATCCTGAAGTTACGTTGATTTTCTCAGCCAGTTCAACAATTGTCATATTCTTGCTCTTTCTGATGCTCCTTATCTTTTTCCCTATCATCCTATACCCCCCTTTTTTACTTCTCTATAACAATATTATACACAAAATAAAGCTTATGTCACGCCCATATTTACAAATTTTGTCATTATTATACAGGCGCCCCTTCTCCGGTCTTATTTTTGACAGGCAAAAAAGGAAAAATTCAGCCTACCCCCCATGTAAATCTTCAGCCGGGCTAGACCCTCCTTTCGATTTCCATGGTATAAAATGATATTTGGCTTTTCATACAGGGTCAAATATGATATAATTATCTATTAATACTTTATAATCATACATTAATGTGCAAGGGGATATGAAAATGGCAGATAATAGCAAGTATTCTGAAGAAGTAAAATATTTGGAAGATATTACGGCTTTGCTGGAATCCATGTTGGAATATGAAAAAAGGCAGCTTGAAAATCAAAAAGCCGACTTGATTGAATCAAGAAGAGAAATGTGGGAAAACACAACCCACACATCTGCCGATTTTGAAAAGCTTACTGATTTAAACCAGTATTTGAGTGTCCTTCAAGCTCAAACCTTGTCCTATGCCGAGCTAGCAAAACGGATTTCAAAGCATGAAAGGATGCTTGATAACCCATATTTTGCAAGGATAGATTTCACGGAAGAGGGTTACGATGATACTGAAAAAATCTATATAGGGCTTTTTAATTTAATGGACGATGAAAGCCATGAAATTAAAGTCTATGATTGGCGGGCTCCCATATCAAGCTTATACTACAGAAACGAAATAGGTCCCGTAGAATACCGGGCTCCGGCCGGTTTAATAAAAGGCCTTGTTTCATTAAAAAGGCAATTCAAGATAACAAAGGGAAAATTGGAATACTTCATTGACAGCAACATTAACATCCTTGATGAAATGCTTATGGTTGCCCTCTCAAAAAACATGACCTCTAAGATGAAGACAATTGTTGAAACAATACAAAAGCAGCAGGACTTAATAATAAGGGACCTGTATAATGACTTATTGGTTGTTCAAGGGGTTGCAGGCAGCGGCAAATCATCTGTAGCCTTACACCGGATTGCATATCTGATGTATCAAGGTTTAAACTTAAATTTAAAAGCAAACAATATTATTGTCATTTCACCGAATCCTTTGTTTTCAAAATATATATCCAATGTTCTCCCGGAATTGGGAGAAGAAAGCATTGATGAATATACCTTTGAAAATATTTTTGTGAAATTATTCGGCAATAAAATTTCAATGAAAACAAAAAGCGAGAACTTTGAAAACATTATTACCGCCGAAACCGAAGGCAGGAGGGATTTTTTCAGGTCTTATGATGAATTCAAAGGCTCACTGGTTTTTTCAAAAATCTTGGACAGGTTTATGGAGTATTGTGAGCGTAAGCTCATACCCTTCGAAGATGTGTACTATAACGGAAAAATAATTGAAAAGCGAGAGCTTTTAAAAGCCTTGCTCTTAAGCAGCAAGTTAAACATGCCTACGGCCAAAAAACTTAAAATAATCGAAAGCCGCATATTGGAAAAAGTTCGGGACAAGAGAACCGAAAGGCGGAACAAAATTGAGAAGGCAGTAAACAAATTAAATAACCATGAATTTGAGACCATGTCTTTCACGAGACTGATAGCAGCCAAGGAAACTATAGCCTTGAAGGAAAGGCTGAAGAAATTTACGGACCTTGATGTCTTTCAACTTTATAAAAGGCTCTTTTCGGATGTTAATTTATTCAAAAGCATATCCAAGGGCTTGGACCTACCGGATAATATTGATGAAATAATAAGCTATACTAATAAGGCTTTAAGGGATCCCTACAATCTTCCCCATGCCGATGGAATAGGACTGATTTATCTGAAAATCAAAGCGGAAGGACCTTCTCTCTTCACAGACATAAAGCAGGTTGTCGTTGATGAAGCCCAGGATTATTATCCCATTCATTATCAAATTCTAAAGGATTTATACAAGTATGCAAGGTTTACGGTAGTAGGCGATATTAATCAATCAATTGAAAAAACCACCGATATATCCTTGTACGACGACATTATTTCTATTTTTGATTTTGAAAAAAGCAACAAGGTATTCCTGAACAAGAGCTACAGAAGCTCATATGAAATAGGCAGGTTCAGTGCAAGGCTGTTGGGGGACGAAAATTATGCGGAGTTTTTTAAAAGAAATGAAGAAGAACCCCTTATCTTCAAAGCAAAAGACGAGTCCGGCCTCCTGGATGAAATTATTAAAACCATCGAAAAATATAAAAGGGAAGGTTTTAGTTCAATAGCCCTGATATGTAAAAACAGAAAAGAAGCATCTGACTTGTATTTTAAACTGAGTAATAAAATCAAGATAAAATTCATTGACTATTTAGATTATGACAGTGTTTTGGAAGGTACCATGATACTTCCGGTTTATTTGGCAAAAGGACTGGAATTTGACGCTGTCATAGTATATGAAGCAAACGATGAAAAATACAAGAGCGAATTTGATAAAAAACTGTTATATATAGCATGTACGAGAGCACTTCACAGGTTATCCCTCTTTTATACGGGAAGGTTAACAAGATTTTTGGAGTAGGTTTGCAAGACATAAGAAAATCCGCTTGAGCTTTAAGCGGATTTTTATTGCCCTTAAGGGCAATAACAAGCGGATGATGGGAATCGAACCCACACAGCCGGCTTGGGAAGCCGGAACTCTGCCACTAAGCTACACCCGCATATAATGGAGATAAGGGGTCTCGAACCCCTGGCCTCTTGAATGCCATTCAAGCACTCTCCCAACTGAGCTATATCCCCTGATTGAATGGTTTACACCAGCATATATAATTTAATACATTTTCATGGATTTGTAAAGAGCAAAAATAGGAAGCTGGCAGAGAGATTCGAACTCTCGATCTGCTGATTACGAATCAGCTGCTCTACCTCTGAGCCATGCCAGCAAATTTGGTCATTGTTAGCCAGGCTACAGTACATATTAATACTTTTTTCTCTTTTTGTAAATAAGAAATTTAAATATCTTTGGATTTAACAAATTTTACCTGTGAATTTACGTAAAAATTATGCGTAACATAAGGGTTTGTAACACATATATTGTAATATATAAATCTTGTATAAAGGAGAGTATATATGGACAATAACAACCGGTATTATAATAAGGACCCCATGTTTTATGATGACGATATAAATAATGAAGTATTCAGCTCCAGATATGATTTCGATGACAGGAGATATGACTCAAGATTCGATAGGAGGTTTGACCCCAGGTATGACAGGAATTTCTATGACCGGATGAGATATTACCGGTTCCCCTTCTGCGACAGGTACGGAAGATGTGAAAATCCTATTTGGTGGATGTTCTGGCCTTTCTTTTTCCTCTAACAGGCTTTAAGGAGCAAGTGGGACGCGAAGCGTCCCTAAAATTTTCTGCTTCCCGGTTTTACCGGTTTTGAGCC
Organism: Tissierellia bacterium; assembly: GCA_012520455.1. Taxonomy (GTDB): domain Bacteria; phylum Bacillota; class Clostridia; order Tissierellales; family Sedimentibacteraceae; genus Sedimentibacter. Next base: position 22,675 of record JAAYOE010000136.1, on the reverse strand, counting down.
TTCTCTGCACATGGGACAAGCTTCTTCATCATAGGTATCAAAGTATAAGTCTGCTGCGCTGTAGAGAGGCAAGGGAATCTCACTTACTTTTCTGTCCACTATGCATCCGATTCCCACAACTATGCCGCCAAGACTTTCAAGAACCCCGGCTGTTTCCATGGATGATTTTCCGGTTGTGACAACATCCTCCATTATGAGAATCCTGTCACCGGCCTTTATTTCAAAACCCCTCCTGAGAGTCATAACATTATTTTCCCTTTCGGTAAATATTGCTTTTATGCCTAATTGTCTGGCAAGCTCATAAGCAGCTGTTATTCCCCCCATGGCAGGTCCTGCAATCACGTCCAAATCAAGGGAAGAGACCTTGTTTTTCACGATTGAAATCACTTTTTCCGCCTTATCCGGGTATTGAAGAAGCTTTGCGCACTGGCAGTACCTGTTGCTGTGTTTGCCCGATGAAAGCAGGAAGTGACCTTCAAGCAGGGCATTGCACTCTTTCAGTATTTCAAGTGTATCCATATTTCTAACCTCTCAAATTTCATATTATCCCCCTTATTTCATCCAGGGATTTAATGTTTTCACGGTCCAATAATTCTTCCAAGTCCCTTATTATGTCATAAGCTATATCAGGTTTAATAAAGTTTGCTGTTCCGATTTGAACTAAGGCAGCTCCCACCATTATGAATTCAATCACATCAGTTGCATTCATTATGCCTCCCAAACCGCATATGGGAATTTTTACCACCTTGGCGGCCTGGTGAACCATCCGAAGGGCTATGGGCTTTAAGCAGGGTCCCGAAAGGCCTGCATAAATATTGTCAAATACGGCTTTTTTGTTTTTAACATCAACTGCCATGGCTTGAATGGTATTAATGAGTGAGATTCCGTCTGCCCCGGCTGCTTCGCAGGCAAGAGCCATGTCCGGAATATTTTCCGCATTTGGTGACAGTTTAACCATGAGGGGCTTTTTGCAGATTTTTCGAATTTTTGATACTATATCATAGGCAGAAGATGCCTTCACGCCAAAAGCCATGCCGCCACTTTTAACATTGGGGCAGGAAATATTAAGCTCAATAGCATCTACCCTCGTATCGTTTAATTTACGGATACCTTCAAAATAGTCTTCCTCGCAATGTCCCCCCAGATTAGCAAAAATTATGGTATCATATCTTTTCATTCTTGGGAGTTCTTCCCCTATAAATTTATCAAGGCCCGGATTTTCAAGTCCTATGCTGTTCATAAGCCCCATTGGTGTTTCCCAAAGTCTGATTCCTTTGTTCCCGCTTTTTGGATTTAAGGTAAGGCCCTTGCTGCAAATTCCTCCAAGAATTGATAAATCGTAAAGTAAAGAAAATTCTTCCCCGAAACCAAAGGTTCCGGATGCAGCTATTAGCGGATTTTTAAACTCAAGACCCATTACCTTGGTTTTTAAATTTGCCATACTTCTCCCCTATATTAGTTCTTCACTGTCGAAGACGGGACCATCCTTGCAGACTCTTTTGTTTCCTGCCTTCGTTTCTATGGTGCACCCTAAACAAGCCCCCATGCCGCAAGCCATCCTCCTCTCCAAGGATAAATAGCACTTAATATTTTGAGTTTTACAAATATGGGCTATCTTATTCATCATAATCTCAGGTCCGCAGGCTGCAACTGCATCATAGTGTTCATAATCCACATAATCAGTCACATAACCTTTTTCCCCATAACTTCCGTCTTCCGTAACAATGACGCACCTGCCGGCTAAGGATTTAAACTCATCAAATATATACATGTTTTCTGAATCCTTATAGCCTAAATATACATCTGCCTTCTTGCCCAATACTTTACACAGATACAAGAGGGGAGCTACTCCTATGCCCCCTCCTATCACCGCAGTTTTTCCTTTCAGGTTACTGATATCAAAACCCTTACCTAAGGGGCCAAAAACCTGGATTTTGTCATTTTCATGCAGGCTGCTTATTGTTTTTGTTCCCTTGCCTTCGATTCTGTATAGGAAGGAAACTATATTACCATTCACGTCATTGACACTCAGGGGTCTTGGAAGCAAAAATGCATCATCTGTGGTTTTCAGCATAAAGAATTGTCCGGGTTTTATTTCCAAATCGAATTCTACCGACAACCTGCAGATATTTTTCGAAATATGGTCGTTTTTCACGACTGAAGTGACCAAAACTTTCATTCTTTTCTCCACTTAATTTACCCCTTATTTCTTTTCATAGGCCGTATCGCAGTATATGCACCTGTATATTCCCTTTTCCTTGTCGGCAAGCCTGAATTTATGGACTATTTCCTGCTCTATCGAGCTTATGCACCTGGGGTTTTTGCATTTAACAACATTTTCGACTTCCCGGGGAAGTTCTAAATTTATTTTGTCTATTATCACAGAATCATCTATTATGTTGATTGTTATGTTGGGGTCGATAAAACCAAGGACCTTAAAATCCATATCAATGTTGTTTTCTATTTTTATTATGTCTTTTTTCCCGTATTTCTTACTTTTTGCATTTTTTATTATAGCAACGCTGCAATCCATCTTGTCAAGGTTAAGATAATGATATATTTCCATGGCCTTGCCTGCCTTAATATGGTCAATCACCAGGCCTTTTTCCACACTGTCTATGTTAAGCATCATTCCACCCCCAATAATTTCATTATTAAAGCCATTCTTACATACATCCCGCATTTAGCCTGGGTAAAGTATGCCGCTCTCGGGTCATTGTCAACTTCTACCGCTATTTCATTGACTCTTGGAAGGGGATGCATGAGAATCATATCCTCTTTTGCCTTTGACATTTTTTTATTGTCCACGATATAGGAGTCCTTGAGTCTTATATAGTCTGCTTCATTGAAAAACCTTTCTTTTTGAACCCTCGTCATATAGAGAACATCTAAGGTTTCAATAACATTTTCTAATCTTTCCACTTCGATAAAATCAATGCCTTTTTTTATAAGAACTTCTTCCCTGATATATTCCGGTACCCTCAATTCATCCGGTGATATAAGAACAAATTTTATATTTTCGTACCTTGATAAAGCCTTTATCAAGGAATGAACCGTACGTCCGAATTTCAAGTCCCCGCAAAGGCCAATGGTAAAATTATTCAACCTGCCCTTTAAGGTTTTTATAGTCAGCAGGTCTGTCAAGGTTTGAGTAGGGTGCTGATGTCCTCCGTCTCCCGCGTTTATGACAGGTATGTTTGCATGCATTGCGGCAACTAAGGGGGCTCCCTCTTTTGGATGACGCATTGCTGCTATATCTGCGTAGCATGCAACCGTCCTTATGGTATCGGCAACACTTTCTCCCTTTGCAACGGAACTTGATTCAGCTGATGAAAAGCCCGTTACGCTCCCTCCCAGCCTCAGCATTGCTGATTCAAAGCTCAGTCTTGTCCTTGTGCTGGGCTCATAAAACAAGGTGGCTAACACCTTTCCCTTACACTTATCCGCATATGCGGCAGGGTTTTGGATTATTTTATCTGCCAAATCCAAGATTTGGTCCGACTCTGCCGGGGTTAAATCCATGGGTTCGATTAAAGATCTTCCCTTTAACATATTTCCTCCTTTTTAGCCTCACAGGACTAATTTAAAGTTTCATCAATCTCCTTTCATTTTGGACCTCTGAAGAATTTGGGCCAGGCATACAAAAATCTTCCTGAGCGCACAGCAAAGGAAGACCTTATATATAAGTTTATGTTTCCCTTCCCAGCCTCTCTGTGCCAGATTAAAGGTTATTGATTTCAATTAATATTATTATATTTTCACCCGGATGTCAATATTTTTTATTGGTCTTCAAAAATTTCATCATCAACCTGGTAGACTATTTTTGTTATCCTTCTTTCTACTTCGCTGCGGGGAAGCCATACCTGCCTGTTGCAGGTAGTGCATTTGATCCTGAAATCTGCTCCGATTCTCAGTATCTCCCAATCATAACCGCCGCAGGGATGTTTTTTCTTTAATTTCACAATATCTCCAACATTTAATTTCATCGGCATGGCTCTTCTCCTATATGGTTATTGTATTGGCCGAACTTGAAATCGTATCCGCGATATCATACATATTTGATATAGATCCAACCTTTAATTTGCTCTTAATTTCAAAGAAATCAAGACATGTTCCACATGAAACAATTTCTACGCCCCCTTCTTCCAGCTTCATTAAATCATCAATTGATTCAGAGCCTTCAGTGGTGAGTTTAACTCCTGAATTTAAGAATATCATGAAGCAGGGATATGGTTTTTTCTCTGATAAGGTATAGAGAAAACTTTTCATCAGGATTCTGCCTAAGTCGTCTGAACCCTTTCCCAACTTATCCGTGGTAATTAAATAGCCAAAGGCCTCATTTAGGACTCCGGCAGGTACTTCAGGCATTATTTTGCTTTCCGTATCCTTTTTTAGCAATATGTAAATACCATCTTCTTTGTTTTGACTGGTTACCCTATATTTTGCTTGAATTCCGAATTTTCTGACATTTTCTTTTGCAATTTCATTGTCTACAATAACCGTAATTTCATCTGCCCCTTCATCGGCTTCTTTTTTTGTCATAATAACCGGCTGGGGACATGCCTTTTTTCTTGCATCAACAATTTTCATTTTTTCCTCCTTTAATTATCATAAAAACCTTTATAGGATAAATAGTTTAATATAATATTGTTATCGTAAAATACTTTGCTTGATTGAGAATTTAATACTTCCCGTACCCAGGGTTTGTCCTGCATGAAGCTGAGGATTGGTGCCGACAGTGCAAAAATTAAATACAGGAGTACGACACCCTTTAATATTCCCATAAAGGCCCCGAATACTCTGTTTGTAATATTCAATACAGGCAATTTCATTATAATGTTTATGATAGCCGTTAAAAGAAGCAAGGCCGCGTAGATTGCCAAAAATGTAATGACAAAGCTTATGGAGCGAATTATGAGCAAACTCAGATTATCTACAAAAATTGCATAGGAGTCGGAAACTTCGGCTGCCATTATATTATTTACAAACTTCTGGAGTTCAACGGGAATTTTGCTCATCTTCTCTAGATCATTGATTGAAAGAGCGGTTTCAAAATAGTCATGGAGCTTCACAAACAATTTTGTATTATTGAGTAAAAAGTCCTCTGCATAATAGTAAAACCTCTTGCTTAAGAAAAAGGAGATTATTAGTCCCAAGGTATCAAAGACAGTTAATATGAACCCCTTTCTGTAACCCTGGAAACATAAATATCCTGCGAACAGTACTACAATTATATCTACAGCCATAAGATCCCCCTTAAAATTATTTTATTTGTCCTTTTATCAGCTTGTTTTTGAACAAAATATATATGTTGTTTCCATCAACCCTTATATCTTCAAATCTATCGGTTTCCTCAAATATTTTATCTGATTTATTGTTGTGGAGCAAATATATTGAATTGTTATTATATACAAATACTTTGTTATCTGCTGTTATAAGTCTTTTTGCTTCCGGAGGGGCCGGTTGGATTTCCATGACCTTCCCTTCAAAATTATAGGTAATCAATTCATTCTGCCGGTCCTTTTCAAATAGTATGCTTATTTGATCCTGTAATATTTCATAATCAAGTATTTTATTGTAGATGCTGTTCTTCCACATCAGTTTCCCGTTATTATTATAAGAGTATATATTCTCCGTCCCGATAACTATTACATTGTTGTTTATAACCTTTGTTTTAATAATTATTTCGTTTTCTATCGACGAACTCCATAATTCTACATCATCTACCAGGTAGTACAAGTTATTTACCGGCATTCCCTTTTCAAAATTCAAAGTTATCAGGGCATAAGCTTTAGATTTGTCATTTATTGATATACCTGTTATGGTATCTTTGAATTTCTTGTTATCCACAACAACTTCATTGTTTTCATCAATTATATAAAGAGCTTGTTCGCTTCCTTTCACCACCATGCCGGTTTTTCCGTTTTCACGTGAAACATTTATAATATTCCCGTCAATTTCAGCTATTATGTACTCCTGATTATTTTTGTCCACCGTTATTACATTGTTATTTGTCTGCTTAAAAATATTAGTATCTGTCACAAATACCTTGTTAGAGAATTCCGTATTTTGATTTTCCCATAAAACATTATTATTGAAATCCAAATATACAATTTTTTGACTGTTATAGGTAAGGATACCCTTATCAAAAAACTTAAACTCTTCAAGGGTATTAATTTCCGTAAGTTTTATGTTTTCCATCTTATATATCTTTTTTTCGTCCAATGTTTCAAAAAACTCTTTGAAGTATGGAGAATAAAAAACGGTAATTATAAAAATTATTATTATAATAATTAATGATAATACTTTTTTCATAAATCACCTGCATCTTTGTTAAACAATTATAACAAATTTTAAGTGGGTTTGCATTAATAAATTATTAGAATTTCATTTAGAAAGCATTTAAACAAATACAAGGAATGCCCCCTGCAATCCGAGGACATTCCCCTCACCCAAAGACCGGACCTAACCTGCTAATTCCTTCAAGGCTTTAACTGCTGCCATTATATCTTTCTTTTTATTAAAGGGGCCTACTCCAAATCTTACTGCCCCTAATTTTTCCGTGCCTATTGCCTTGTGGGCCAAGGGAGCACAATGAAGACCCGGCCTCACCGCAATTCCGTATTCCCTGTCCAAAATATTTGCCACCTCGGATGAATCCATGCCTTCTATGTTTATGGGAACAACACCTATTCTGTCCTCTATGGATTCGGGGCCGTAAATTTTGATTTTAGGGTTTTTTTTCAATTCAGTGATGAATATATCCAAAAGATTTTTTTCGTGGCTGTAAATCGATTCTGTGCCCCTTTTTAAAATATACTTTAGTCCTGCGTTTAATCCGGCGATACCCGGCAAATTGTGGGTACCTGCTTCCAATTTATCAGGATAAAAATTCGGGTGGTCCAAGCTGGCGGACTGGCTGCCGGTACCCCCCTCTTTTAATTGTTTAACTTCTATATCACTATTTATCAAAAGAGCTCCCGTCCCCTGGGGGCCTAACAATCCCTTATGACCGGGTACTGCCAAAAAGCTGATGTTATATTTTTTCATATCAATTGTCAAAACCCCTGCACTTTGCGAAGCATCCAATAAATATGGGATCTTGTATGCCCTGCATACTTTTCCGATTTCTTCTGCCGGGAAAATTGTGCCCGTTAAATTTGAAACATGAGTTGTCACAATCAGCTTAGTATTATCTCTTATGGCCTTTTCCAAATCATATACATTTATAGACCCGTCCGTACCACATTTTACGATTGTATTTTCCACGCCTGATTTTTCCAGTTCTTTAATAGGTCTCAATACCGAGTTATGCTCCATTTCCGTAGTAACCACGTGGTCCCCTCTTTTTAATATGCCTTTAATGGCCATATTTAAACTGTCTGTTGCGTTAAATGTGAAAATGACTCTCAAGGGATCGTCTAAATTGAAAAGGTCAGCTAAGAGCTCCCTTGTTTCGTAAATAATTCTTGCACCTTCAATTGCCATTGCATGGCTTCCCCTGCCCGGATTCGCCCCGTAAACCTTCATTGCTTTCATCACGCTTTCATACACCGATGAGGGCTTGGGAAAGCTTGTAGCTGCATTATCCAAATATATCATAAAATCACCTGCTGTTATTTTTTCAATTTCATTATATGTAAATTAATGGATTTGGATATTATTTATCTTCATACACAACCTTCCCCCTGCATAGGGTATATTTTACTTTACCGTATAATTCCCTTCCTAAAAAGGGAGAATTGCTTGATTTTGACCGGAAATCTACAATCCATTTTTCATAAATGTCAAATATTACCAAATCACACACCATGCCTTCTTTTATACCCGTTTGTAAATTATAAAGTCTTGCAGGATTTACCGTCATTTTTTTCAAAAGCTCCATTATGGTAAGGTGGTTGTTTTTTACCAAATAAGTAATACCTAAGGATAAGGCGGTTTCCAAACCTATGATTCCGCTGGGTGCCTTGGTGAATTCCCTGTTTTTTTCGTCCTTAGTGTGAGGAGCATGGTCACTGGCAATAATATCAATTGTTCCGTCCTTCAAACCCTCAATTATTTTTATCCTGTCACTTTCCCTCCTTAAAGGAGGATTCATCTTTGCATTTGTGCCATATTCAAGCACATCCTCCTCCGTCATGGAAAAATGGTGGGGGGCAGCTTCAGCGGTTATATTTGCCCCCATTGATTTGGCCCACCTGATTATATCAACGGATAAACCCGAGCTTATGTGCTGAAAGTTGACCCTTGCACCTGTTTTTAAGGCAATTATGCAATCCCTGGCCACCATCACATCTTCAGCAAGGTGTGATGCTCCTTTGATACCTAACTTTTGTGATATCCTGCCTTCATTAATTCCCGGATTCTCTATAAAACCAGGATCTTCCTCATGAAGACTTATGGGTAAATCCAGCTTTTTAGCTTCTGTCATCGCCTTCATTAACAGGCCCGGATCCATTATGGGAATTCCGTCATCAGAAAACCCGGCTGCTCCGTGGTCCTTCAATTCTTTCATGTTCACAAGCTCACCGCCCCTTAAACCCTTTGAAAGGGCTGCGACTTGAAGAACATTTATCGGCGAATGTTTCTTTATACCATTTATACATTTGAGAGTATCGATATTATCTACCGGGGGATTAGTGTTTGCCATGCAGACAACACTTGTAAACCCTCCTCTTGCAGCTGCCCTTGAACCAGATAAAATATCTTCCTTATACTCTGCCCCCGGCTCTCTGAAATGAACATGAACATCAATAAGTCCCGGGGCTAGGATTTTACCTTCTGCATTAATAATCGCATCATCCTTATTGATATTCTTGCCAATCTTTTTTATAATGCCTTCCTCGATCAATATATCTGCAACTTCGTCCCTGTTTGTTTCCGGGTCTACTATTCTTCCGTTTTTTATCAGCATCTTCCGCCTTGTCTCCTTGCTTTTGCTTCTTTAGTTGCACTCATTATAGCACAGGATGGATTAAATGTTTACAAATAAAAATATCCTCTGTTTTCACAGAGAATATTTTTATTTTGCCTTATTTCAAATTTTCCATTAATTTTTCAAATTCTTCCTCTTGAGCAAGCTCATAAGGAGTACGCTTATAATAATGTGTGTGAAGATATTTGTGTGAAATGTGGCCGTTAGGTTCCTTCAAGAATTCTTCATACAGTTTTATAACTTCAGGATTCTTGTGGGACTTCCTCAGAGGCAGGGACCTGTCAAGCTCATATAATGCATCTGCACGTTTTGCCTTTGGATTAACATCAAGCCTTTTCTTAGCCGATACGTGAGACTGGCCTCCTCCGTGAACACATCCTCCCGGACAAGCCATAACTTCTATGAAATGATACTCTTTCTCACCTCTCTTCACGGCATCCAATACCTTGGCAGCATTGGCTGTTCCGTGGGCAACGGCAACTTTCACTTCAGTATCTTTTCCGTCAATGGGAAGTACTACCGATGCTTCCTTTATTCCTTCAAGGCCTCTTACATCACTATATTCGAAATTCTCCAAATCCTTGCCAGTCAGTATGTCTGCAACCGTACGGAGGGCTGCTTCCATTACGCCGCCTGTAGCTCCGAAGATTGCGCCGGCTCCCGTATATTGGCCTAATATGCTGTCAGGCTCTTCATCCGGCAGGTCGACAAAATTAATTCTTGCTTGTTTAATCATGTCTCCTAATTCTCTTGTAGTCAATGACACATCTACGTCTCTCAGTCCATCTACTTCCATTTCGGGCCTGTTTGCTTCCGTTTTCTTTGACGTACATGGCATTACGGAAACAGAGAATATCTTTTTGGGATCTATTCCTTCTTTTTGGGCATAGTATGACTTCACCATGGCACCAAACATTTGCTGGGGTGACTTGCATGTTGATAAATTATCCAGGAATTCCGGATAGTTGTATTCGCAGAAACGAATCCATCCCGGTGAGCATGAGGTTATCATAGGCAGTTTGCCGCCGTTTTTCACCCTGTTTAACAGCTCTGTACCTTCTTCCAAGATTGTAAGGTCTGCCGAGAAATTCGTATCAAATACTTTATCAAAACCTATTCTTTTAAGTGCAGCAACCATTCTTCCCGTCACGTCCGTTCCCACAGGCAGGCCGAATTCTTCGCCAAGTGATGCTCGAACTCCCGGAGCTGTCTGGACAACCACGAATGTATCGGGATCGTCAATTGCATCCCATACGTCATCAATATAGGTTCTTTCCCTCAAAGCTGCAACCGGGCATGCCTGGATGCATTGACCGCAATATACGCAGGGTACATCTTTCATGCTGTAATCAAATGCCGGAGCAACCTCTGTAACAAATCCCCTCTTTGTAAAATCCAAAATGCCTATTTCTTGTACATCCCTGCAGGTACTTACGCACCTTCCGCAAAGAATGCACTTGCTTGTATCTCTAACGATGGAATATGACAAGTCGTCAATTTTTGCTTCTCTCTTTGCTCCTTGATACTCTATGTCCTTGATATTCATTTCATCACAGAGTTTTTGCAGCTCACAGGTACCGTTTCTCATGCAGGTTAAGCATTCCCTGTTGTGATTTGCCAGTATCAGCTCCAAGTTCATCCTTACTGCATTTCTTACTCTTTTGGTATTTGTCCTTACGTTCATGCCTTCTTGAACCTGAAGAACACAAGTGGCAGGCAGGTTTCTCATGGGAACCCCTTTTATATCCACTTCCGCAACACACAACCTGCATGCGGCTATTTCATTTATATCCTTTAAATAGCAGAGGGTAGGTATATCAATACCTGCTTCCTTAGCCGCCAAAAGCACCGTATAATCTTTTGGTACACTGACATTTACACCGTTTATAGTTAAATTTACTTTATCCATATTTGCACCAGCCTTTCTACTTCTTGATAATTGCATGGAAGGTACAAGCATCCATACAAGCGCCGCACTTAATACACTTATCCTGATTGATTACATGAACTTCCCTTACCTTGCCTTCAATTGCTCCTGCGGGACATATTCTTGCACACTTGGTACATCCTTTACAATCCATGGTTATTATATATTTCAATAGTGACTGGCAAACACCTGCCGGGCAGCGTTTTTCCTTAACATGGGCTTCATATTCGTCCCTGAAATATTTTAATGTTGATAATACAGGATTCGGTGCTGTTTGTCCCAAGCCGCAAAGGGAGGTTTCCTTGATGTTTATGGCAAGTCTCTCCAACTTATCCAGGTCTTCCATGGTTCCTTTTCCTTCAGCAATTTTATCTAACATTTCAAGCATGCGTTTTGTACCCTCCCTACAGGGTGTACACTTGCCGCAGGATTCATCAACCGTAAAATCAAGGAAAAATCGTGCAATATCAACCATGCAGTTATCTTCGTCCATTACGATCATACCGCCGGAGCCCATCATTGAGCCGGCTGCGGTAAGACTTTCATAGTCAATGGGAGTATCCAGGTGTTCCCTGGTGAGGCATCCGCCTGAAGGTCCTCCTGTTTGAACTGCTTTAAATTCTTTATTGTTAGGACAGCCGCCCCCTATATCATAAATAACCTCTCTTAAAGTTGTACCCATAGGTACTTCAACAAGGCCGGTATTATTGATTTTTCCGCCTAATGCAAATACTTTTGTACCCGGAGATTTTGGTGTTCCGAAACTTTTAAACCATTCGGGTCCCCTGAGTATTATTTGCGGAACGTTTGCCAAAGTTTCAACATTGTTTATTATCGTTGGTTTCCCCCACAAGCCTTTATTTGCCGGGAATGGAGGTTTATTCCTTGACATTCCTCTCTTGCCTTCTATCGATTGCAATAAAGCTGTTTCCTCGCCGCAAACAAAAGCACCGGCTCCCAATCTTAATTCTATATCAAAGTCAAAGCCGGAATTAAATAAATTTTTTCCTAAGAGACCTAATTCCCTGGCTTGTTGTATCGCTATTTTCAACCTGTGAACCGCTATAGGATATTCAGCCCTGATGTAGATGAAGCCTTTTGTTGCACCGATTGCATAACCTGCTATGGCCATAGCTTCTAAGACTGAATGGGGGTCTCCTTCCAAAACGCTTCTATCCATGAATGCACCCGGGTCCCCTTCGTCAGCATTGCATATTACGTATTTTTGGTCAGCCTTGTTTGGTGCCGCAAAACTCCATTTCATTCCCGTGGAGAATCCGGCTCCGCCTCTTCCCCTCAGTCCTGAATCCTTCACTAACTGTATTACCTCTTCGGGAGCCATTTCCGTGAGTACTTTTCCTAATGCCATATATCCGTCTCTTGCTATATACTCGTTAATGTTTTCCGGATTGATAAGACCACAGTTACGAAGGGCAACTCTCATTTGTTTACTGTAGAAATTAACTTCGCTCAGAGCTTTTAGTTTTTCGTCCTTTGCACTTTCATCATAGAGGTATTTTCTTACTATTCTTCCTTTCAATAGGTGCTCTTCAACTATTTCATCCACCCTGTCAACAGTCATTCGGGCATAGAATGAACCTTCAGGATATACAATTACAACCGGTCCTTCTTCACAAAGGCCGAAGCAGCCGGTACCTATAACCTGAACTTCATCATCCAAGTTTACTTCTTTTATTTTTTCTTTGAATCTTTCCCTTATAAGGGCTGAATTAGAAGAACTGCAGCCTGTCCCTCCGCAAACCAACACATGAGATCTGTAAATCTTCATAACCATCCTCACTTTCTCCTGTTACTCTACCGAGCCTATTGTATATTCTTTTACAACTCTGTTATTAACCAAATGTTCCGATACAATTTTTTTTGCCTTATCAGGGTCAACATGAATGTAAGTAACCTTTTCCTTGTCAGGAGTATAGATTTCTACTATTGGCTCATATGTGCACATTCCAATGCATCCGGTCTGCACTACCGAAACATTTTGTAAATTTCGTTTTGCCACTTCTTCTACAAATGTGGTCAGAACCGGTCTTGCTCCCGCAGATATTCCACAGGTTGCCATACCAACCACAACACGTACATCCTTTTCGGCATTTCGCAATTCAACGTTCTTAATAGCTTCATCTCTTAACTTTTTTAATTCTTCCAATGACTTCATAATATCCCCCTACTTATATTTTTCCAATATTTCAGGAATTCTTTTCGGCTCCAGTTTTCCGTACACATCCTGGTCTATCATCATAACAGGAGCTAAACCGCAGCAGCCTAAACAACGGGTGGCTTCAAGAGTAAATAAATTATCCGCTGTCGTCTGACCTACTTTAATGTTCAATTCCTTGGATAATTTGTCCATAATCAGTTGAGAGCCTTTTACATAACATGCCGTGCCCAGACAAACTCCGATTTTGTGCTTTCCTTTGGGCTCAATGGCGAATTGTGTATAAAATGTTGCCACACCATACACTTCAGCCAAGGGAACCCCTAATTCGGCGGAAATAAACTTTTGAACTTCTATCGGCAAGTATCCGAAAATGTCCTGGGCCGTATGCAAAACCTGCATTAAGGATCCGCTGGCGCCCTTAACTGAATCAATGTACTCTTTCAGCTCGATAAAGTTCTTTTCATTTGCCTTGATATCAAGTACTTTTGTCAAAATAATACCTCCTCATTGCATTTTTATATTTATTAACATTATATCTTTTCGTTAATAAATTGTCAATTCATTTGAAGAATATTGAGTTATTCGCATACGTATTCAAGGATTTGGTTACTTTTGTTAATTAATACATAATTTTACCTTCAATAAGATTACTATAATTAATTACATTTTTTTAAATTTGTAAATATGTATATTCAATAAAAATTAAATTAGAATATAGTTTATTAATTATAGGAAAATCTTTTCAGTTGGATTGGTTTCTGGGATTTTCATAGGCGCAACAAGTTATCAGGTCATAAGGAATTTACTAATCTTCTATTTTTAAAATATCTAGTATTCTGTTTAAATCGTCTCCATCGGTGTATTCAATTTCGATTTTCCCCTTGTTTTTATTGCTTTTTATACTGACCCTTGCAGAAAACTTCTCTGTGAGCACCTCTTCCAAATAGGCTATATATTTGTCTTTTGCGGGTTTTTCCCTGCGTCTTGGTTTTTTTGAAGATCGGACTAATTTTTCTACATCTCTTACGCTTAAACCATCTTTTATAATAAGATCTGTCAGGCTTCTCTGCCTTTCCTTATCCAGGCTCAATATTGCACGACCGTGGCCTGCAGTGATAAAATTCTTTATGATTTTATCCTTTACATAATCGTCTAAATTGTTGAGTCTCATTATATTGGTAACATATACTCTTGACTTTCCGACGATTTTTGAAACCTCTTCCTGGGTTATACCGTATCTCTCCATTATAAATTCGTAAGCATTCGCTTCATCTATGGGATTTAAATCTTCCCTTTGAATATTTTCAATCAAGGCTATTTCGGAGGCATTCCTGTTTTCTATGTCTCTTACGATGGAAGGAATAGTCTTTATATTTGCATTTTTGCATGCCCTCCACCTTCTTTCTCCGGCAATTATGGTGTAGAGGTCCCCTTCCTTTCGTAGAATTATTGGCTGGATGACACCATATTTTTTTATGGACTCGGTAAGCTCATCCAATTTATCCTGCTCAAAAACCCTGCGGGGTTGGTTTGGATTAGGGGAAATCAAATCAATATCTATTTCACGGATTCTTTCATAGTCTTCCTTTTCCAAGTCTTCCGGTATTAATGCCGATAAGCCCTTTCCCAAGGCTTTTCTCTTGGCAGCCATATATATCCTCCTTAGTTGTTTTTAATTAATTCTTCAGACACTTTTATATAAGCAAGGCTTCCCTTAGACTTATCATCATACAGCATTATAGGCTGTCCAAAGCTGGGAGCTTCGGCAAGCCTTACGCTTCGAGGTATCACAGTCCTGTACACCTTATCTTTAAAATATTTTTTGACTTCCTCAACAACCTGGATGGAAAGGTTGGTTCTGCCGTCAAACATGTTTAAAATAACTCCTTCGATTTCAAGCTTAGGGTTCAGGTTTTTTCTTACTAATTTCACGGTATCGATAAGCTGTCCTACCCCTTCTAAAGAATAGTATTCGCACTGTATGGGTATCAGGACCGTATGGGATGCCGTAAGAGCATTTAATGACAATAAACCTAAAGAAGGGGGACAATCTATAATAATAAAATCATATTCCTTTTCAATTAAATTAATTTTCTCTCTCAAGGTTTTTTCCCTGTATCTTGCGTTGGTAAGCTCGATTTCGGCACCTGCCAGCTGGATATTGGCAGGAATAAGGTCTAAGTTTTCCAATTCCGTCTTAAGGATGACCTTGTTGATATCGTAATCTTCAATCAAAACATTGTAAATTGTATGTTCCAGCCGGTTCTTGTCAAATCCCAAACCGCTGGTGGAATTGCCCTGAGGGTCAATGTCAATGCTAAGTACCTTCTTTCCCTTTAAGGCCAATGCTGCGCAAAGGTTTACATTAGTCGTTGTCTTGCCAACCCCGCCTTTTTGATTGAAAATACTTATGACCTTGACCATTTTATCACCCCTGTATACTTTTCTTCGGAATCTTGACCATTATTTCAATGAAATCATCTGATTCCTTCTGCTCAAACTTAGCCTTGATGCCTGTCTTAACTATTTCATTATAAGCATTTTTTATGGTATTTATATATATTTTATAATTTATGAAGTTCCTGACATTACGCTTGTCCGCCTTTTTCCTGACCTTCAATTCATTAGCAATGGAATCTACCAGCTTTTCGGTTTCACTTACGTTTAAATCCTTTGATATTATCTTTTCAACAAGATTTAACAGGATTTCTTCATCTGTTATTTTTAATAAAGCCCTGCCGTGGCGCTCGGTTAAATTGCCTTCCCTCAACTTTTCTTTGACTGATTGGGGAAGTTTGAGAATTCTCATTTTGTTTGCAATTCCCGATTGAGATTTGCCCAGCTTCTCTGCCAATTGGGTCTGACTTAAGCCGAATTCACCTATCAGTCTCTCGTAGGCGGCTGCTTCTTCAATGTAATGCAAGTCTTCACGCTGCAAATTCTCGATTAAAGATATGGCTGCCGATTCTTCTTCTTTAGCTTCGATAATCACAGCGGGAATCGTATCCATCTTTAACATTTTAACAGCCCTGTAGCGTCTTTCCCCGGCTACGATCTCATAGATATCATCATAGATTTTTCTTACCGTAATAGGCTGTATGATCCCATAGTTTTCTATTGATTGGCTTAACTCTTTCAATGCTTTTTCATCAAAATTTTTTCTTGGCTGATTCTTGTTAGGTATGATTTTATTTACATCAATATGAACTATACTGTTAATCAATGTTCTCCCCCTTATTTTATCGGATCCTTGCCCGGTTTCCCTGCCTTTCTCGGATACCTGATATTTGTTTTTTCTATCTTCTCTATTATAACAATTTTTCTGTTAATATCAGTACCGGGTATAGAAATTTCTTTAATTTCCTTAATTTTTCCGCCAAGTTTTTTGATTGCATTGTCGGAATTTGATATTTCCTGGGAAATGTTGTCGCTCTTGTAGGCTGCAAAATACCCTCCCACCTTAACAAAAGGGATACAATATTCGCTTAAAACATTAAGGGGGGCTACGGCCCTTGAAACACAAATGTCGTAACTTTCTCTATACTTCTTGTTTTGTCCGTAATCTTCAGCCCTGCCGTGAATCAGTTCCACATTCTTCAAGTTTAATGCTTTTACCACTTCAGCCAAAAAGTCTATTCTCTTTCTCAAACTGTCCAAAAGGGTAATTCTGTAATTGTCATTGACAATTTTAAGGGGCAGGCCGGGAAAACCTCCTCCCGTACCAACGTCAATTATTGTTTTATTTTCGGCAGCATTATCTTCATTCAAGATAAGAAGGCTGTCTATGAAATGTTTGACATAAATATCCTCATCTTCTTCTATTGATGTGATATTTATTTTTTTATTCCATTCCTTTAACAAGTCTCTGTATACAATGAATTTTTCTTCAATTTCTTCGCTGTAGGGTAATTTAAGGTCCTTAAAACCTTTTTCCATTATCTCTATCAAGGTAAACTCCTTATTTTTGATTATGGGTCATCAAATAAACCAGCAGAACATTTATATCCGCAGGCGAAACTCCCGAAATCCTTGAAGCCTGGCCTATGGAGTCCGGCCTTATCTTGTTTAGCTTCTGCCTTGCTTCAATTCTGAGACTTTTTACATCATCGTAGTTTATATCTTTTGGTATTTTTCTGTTCTCTAACTTTTTAAACTGGTCAACCTGGGCTATCTGCTTTTGTATATAGCCTTCATATTTTATAATTGTTTCTACATAATCCTTTATTTCTTTTCTGAGATCAGGTCTCTCCGGATCCAAAAATAAGGTATTGTCGTAATTTAGCTCTGTCCGCTTCATTAAATCATAAAGGCTTGTTGGTATTTTTAAGGGTGTGCTCCCCATGTTTTCCAAAGCATCATTTATTTCGGGCTTGGGTGTTATCTTAATCTTCCTCAGCCTTTCAATTTCATTCTCTATTTTTTGTTTTTTATCCTTATATCTCCTATATCTTTCTTCCGTAACCAGGCCTATTTGGTAGCCCTTTTCCGTAAGTCTTTCATCGGCATTGTCCTGTCTTAAAAGAAGCCTGTACTCTGCCCTCGAAGTCATCATCCTGTAAGGTTCGTTTGTCCCCTTGGTCACCAAATCATCTATCAAGACACCTATATAGGCTTCCGACCGGTCTAAGATAAAGGGTTCCTTGTTGTTTAAGCTCAAATATGCATTTATGCCTGCCATCAAACCTTGTGCCGCAGCTTCTTCATATCCTGAGCTCCCGTTTATCTGACCGGCAAAAAACAAATTTTTAATGGTCATCAATTCAAGGTTTAGCTTAAGCTGGGTGGGGTCTATGGCATCATATTCTATAGCGTATGCAGGCCGCATAATTTGTGCATTTTCAAGGCCTGTCATGGACCGGTACATCTGAATCTGAACTTCGTAAGGCAAAGAGGTGGACATTCCCTGGATATACATTTCTTTTGTGTCAAGGCCTTCCGGCTCCACAAAGAGCTGATGTTTTTCTTTATCGGCAAATTTTACCACTTTGTCTTCCAATGATGGACAATACCTGGGTCCCACGCTTTTTATGACACCGGCGTAGAGGGGTGACCTGTGTAAATTTTCCCTGATTAATTCATGAGTCTCCCTTGTAGTATAGGTAATGTAGCAGGGTACCTGGTCAATCTTTATTTCATCATTCATAAATGAAAAAGGAATTATTTCATCATCACCGGTCTGGACTGCCATTTTCTCATAATCTATGGAATCCTTGTGTATTCTGGCAGGTGTCCCCGTCTTGAATCTGACCAGCTGAATTCCCAAGTCCATGAGGGACTTGGACAATTCGTTTGCGGGAGCCAAACCGTCCGGCCCTGATGAAAAATTCAATTCTCCGATATGAATTTTTCCCCTTAAATAGGTTCCCGTAGTAACTATGACGGCTCTTGCCCTGTAGTATGCCCCAAGCTTGGTATATACATTAAAGGTCTCATCTTCATTCACTGTTATTTTAGTTGCTTCTGTCTGTATCACCCTTAAGTTCTTCTGGTTTTCTATGACCTTTTTCATTTCTGTATGATACCTTTTCTTGTCGGCCTGAGCCCTTAAGGAATGTACCGCAGGCCCTTTTGACCGGTTCAACATCTTACATTGTATCATAGTTTTGTCTATATTTAAAGCCATTTCTCCGCCTAAAGCATCGATTTCCCTCACCAAGTGGCCTTTTGCCGTTCCTCCTATATTGGGATTGCATGGCATCATAGCTATTGAATCAAGACTTAAGGTCACCATTATGGTTTTTAAACCAAGACGGGCGGTGGCTAAGGCTGCTTCACACCCTGCGTGACCGGCTCCTATCACTAAAACGTCTACGCTTTCTTCTAGAAATTCTCTTACTCTGTCTTCCATTCTTGTTCCTTTCTACTTTCCTATACAAAATTCATCGAATATTTTATCAACCAAATCATCGCTGACTGATTTGCCTACAATCAGTCCTAAGTTTTCCATAGCTTCTTTTAAATCTATCTCTATCAGATCTATAGTCATGTTATTTTCAATGGATTTTAATACATCGTCCATATTTTTCTTAGCCTTTATCAATAAATTCTTGTGTCTCACATTGTTGATTATAAGCTCATCCGTCACATTTAAACGGCCTTCAAAAAACATAGAGCTTATTTTATCGATTATATCATCCAAACCTTGATTTTGCAAAATAGACACATTGATTATATCTTCTTCTATCTTTTTATAAGAAGATAAATCCAATTTGTTTTCCAGATCTGTTTTGTTCTTTATATAAATAACCTTTTTGTCTTTTATATAGTCTAATATTATTTCATCCTCTTTTTCAAGGCCCTTTGATGAATCAAAAATCATCATGACCAAGTCTGCAGCCCTTACTTTTTCCAAAGCTTTTTCAACGCCTATCCTCTCTACCATATCATCGGTTTCCCTGATGCCGGCAGTGTCTATTATTCTTAAAGGAACTCCCTTAATGTTTACGAATTCTTCTATGGTATCCCTGGTAGTTCCCGGAATCTCCGTTACAATTGCACGATTTTCATTCAGGAGAAAATTCATGAGAGATGATTTTCCCACATTGGGTTTCCCAAGTATTACGGTCTTTATGCCTTCCTTGAATATTTTTCCCGTATCGGCGGTTTTAATGAGTTTATCCAATTGAGGTCCTATTTTATCGCACAGGCTCTTAACCCTTTCAATGGTTATCTCATCCTCGTCGTATTCGGGAAAATCTATGTTTACTTCTATATTTGCCAGCAAATCCATTATTTCATCTATAACTGCGTTTATTTGTCTTGAAAGCCTGCCTTCCAAATGTTTCACGGAAATTTCATGACTTGAATCAGTCTTGGAATTTATTATGTCCAATACGGCTTCCGCTTGGGTTAAATCAATTCTCCCGTTGAGGAAAGCCCTCTTGGTAAACTCTCCCCTTTCCGCCGGCCTGCAGCCGTAACTCAGGACCGTATCCAATATTTTCTTTGCGGAAATAATTCCCCCGTGACAGTTAATTTCAATTATATCTTCCCTGGTATAGGTATTGGGTGCCTTCATGTATGATATCAGGACTTCATCGATTATCCTGTCATTTTCATCCCTTATATAGCCGTAATGGAGGTACCTGGCTTTAAAATTCGTAACTTTTTCTCTATTTTTATCGATAAATATCTTTAATGCAATATTTAGTGCGTCTTTTCCGCTCAATCTGATTATATTAATGCCCGCATTGCCGGGGAAAGTTGCAATTGCAGCTATTGTATCGTTAAACATCTCATCACCGCTTTCTAATACTGAAGATACCATATATTATATTCATTTTACCTTAATTCAATATAAAAGTACATAGATTTTATAGCATAAAAATAACCCTTTTTGAGGGTTATTTCTTATCTATGACTACTTTTCTGTAAGGCTCTTCCCCTTCGGAATAGGTTATGATATCTTCCTGGTCCTGTAAGGTTGAATGGATGATCCTTCTTTCGTAGGGATTCATGGGCTCCAACTTTACCTTACGTTTGTAATACCTGCACTTGTCTGCCATTTTAAAGGCTAATCTCTTTAAAGTATCCTCTCTCTTGGTTCTGTAATCTTCAACATTGAAAATTACCCTGACATAGTTTTCTCTTCCCTTATTAACCATCAAATTTAACAGAAACTGAATTTCATCTAAATTTTTGCCTCTTTTGCCGATCACTATTCCCTTATCGTCTTCTCCGATTTTTACTATGTCAACATTTAAGATATTGTCAGAATAACAAACTTCATAGTCAGCATCTATGCTCATTTTTTCAAGCAAAAGGTCCATAAATCTGCTTGCTCTTTCTTCAGGACCATTGGTAAGGGTAACTTTTACCTTTGCATCCTTGCTGCCGAGGCCAAAAAAACCTTTTGACGGCTCATTTATTATTTCAATTTCGACCTCGCTGTCCTCTGCATTGAGTTCTTCAAGCGCTGCGGCTATAGCTTCTTCAACGGTAGGTTTTTCAATTGTTACATTCTTCATCTATCATAATTCCTCCTTCGGATTTTTGGACGAATTTAAAACAATTAACTGCTGCACCAACTGGAATAAATTTGATACAACCCAATATAAGGCCAATCCTGCAGGAAATTGTATGGAGAATACAAATATCATAATCGGCATCATCGTATTCATGGTCCTTTGGGTTGAAGCCTGCTGTTCATTTAAGGAGGGCTGGGCTGTCAATTTTGTGGTAAGGTAGGTTGTAACACCTGAAATTACAGCTAATATTGGAAATGCATATCCTAAAAAGGGTAGAGACATGCCGCCCATGGACAAGCCGTTTACAAGTCCGCCATCAAATACATGGTTTTCTGTAAAACCTAAGTCTTTTATCCATAAAAATGACCTGTTTATGGTGTCAAACAGCACCTGGTCCCTGAAAACATATCTGACCGGGTCACGAATAACATAAAAAAATGCAATTATAATCGGAAATTGTATCAAGAGGGGCAGACATCCGGAAAAGGGGCTGTAATTTGCTTCCTTGTACAATTCCATTTGTTTTCTTTGTAGGGTTTGAGGATCTTTTCCGTATTTTTGCTGTAATTCCTGAAGCTTTGGACTCAATTCCTGCATTTTCTTCATGGATTTACTCTGCTTCAGGGTTAAAGGCAATACTATAAATTTAAATATTATGGTTGATATTATTATTGATATGGCATATGCCGATAAGTATTTGGAGTCAATGCCGGAAACCATGTTGTATATAAATCTTACCAGGGTCCCCATGGGCACCGCTAAAAAATCTAAATTCATTCTTTTCCTCCTAATTCAAAGGATCATATCCTCCGGGATTAAAGGGATGGCACCTCAATATCCTCCCTACGCCTAAGTATGAACCCTTAAAAAAACCGTATTTTTGTAATGCTTCAACAAAATATTGGGAGCAAGTTGGATAAAATCTGCAATGTCTGACTGCAGACCTTGAAGAAAATTTCTGATATATGCGTATGATAAAAATTAATACCTTGCTCAATTTACATACCCTTAAATAAGTTTTTTCTCTTCATCAGTTTCACGAAAGAGCTTTCAAGGCTTCTATAATCGGATTCAACGGCATTTACCCTTGCCATAAGGACAATATCGTAGCCTTCTTTTATTTTATGCTCCCTCTGCCTGACTATTTCTTTCAGTCTTCTTCTGATGAGATTGCGGTCAACTGCTTTTTTGATTTTTTTTGCAGCCGTAAATCCAAATCTGCTATACTTGTAATCATTTTTTTTTATAAAAATGACAAGGTTATAGTCTGATATGGAATTATTGCAATCATATACAGATTTGTAGTCTTTGTTTTTTTTTATTATTATCATTTCTTTTCCTTAAATGTATATATGGAATAAAAGGCCACTCATGCGGCCTTATGCTGACAATCTTTTTCTACCTTTTGCCCTTCTTCTCTTCAATACATTTCTACCGGATTTTGTACTCATTCTCTTTAAAAAGCCGTGTTCCCTGCTTCTTTGTCTTCTTTTCGGCTGATATGTTCTCTTCAAAACAGACACCTCCTTGTAACCAGATATATATATAAATATTTAAAATTTCATATTTTTTAATTATATTATTTTTAAATATTTATGTCAACACAGAAAATTTCATGGCCGGCAAACCTCCCATCCCGGAGATTACCTTTAATGCTATTGTAATAT
>JAAYOE010000135.1 GCA_012520455.1 Tissierellia bacterium | reverse complement strand
GGTGGGAGTCGAACCCACGTCCGAAAACATTTCCGAAAGACTTTCTCCGAGTGCAGGACATAATTTATCTTTCGCCTTTACCGCCGCCTATGTCCAAGCTGCAGTATCAGCTATCTCCGATTGGTCCGCTTAAGGTCGGAGAATCCCTCAAGCAGTTCCCTGATTTAAATGATGCCCCGGTTTAACCTACAGGCCGGTTAAGCGGAACAAGCTGCAGCTCTTAAGCTGCGTAAGCTAAATTATTTTCGTTTGCGTTTATTTTTTTTGCCGCTTTTAACGTTGCTCAGCCCAACGACTCGCTTATCTTACTTCCATATCCCCGTCGAAACCATTTACGCCCCCGAAAAACAGGGGTCTGTTAATGATTACCTCTGAGAATAATCATAAAAGATTACCCTTAAACAAAACTTAATTTGATTATGGACTTAATAGCAAAATACATTATAACACAAGTTTCAAATTAATGCAAAGTCTATTTCTGCTTTTGGAATACTTACATTATCAACTCTTACTTTGACCCTGTCTCCGATTTTGTATGTTTTATGACTTCCCTGGCCGAAAAGCTCTTTTTTCTCATCATCATAAATGTAGTAATCGTCAACCATGTTGGAAATGTGCACAAGTCCTTCAACGGTATTTTCAAGTTCCACGAAAACACCGAAGTTGGTAACCCCTGAAACAACACCTTCATATTCTTGGCCGATTTTATCGGACATAAATTCAGCAATTCTGATTTTTTCAGTATCTCTTTCAACTTCGTCGGCAAGTCTCTCCATTTTCGATGACTGCTCGGCAGCTAAGGCAGTCCGCTCATATAGCTTTTGCAGACCATCCTCGGAATATTTTCCCTTAATGTGGCCTTTTATGATCCTGTGTATCTGCAAGTCCGGATATCTTCTTATGGGTGATGTAAAATGGCAGTAGTATTCTGCAGCCAGCCCGAAGTGAGTTGAAGCATCCGGTGAATATATAGCTTTTTTCAATGACCTGAGCATCATGTTGTTAATTATGGATTCTTCTCTCTTATCCTTAATCTTGTTTAAGAGCTGCTGAAGTTCTTTTGGATGTACGACGTTGCCTTTTAGGCTGTAGCCGAAATTATGGATGAATTTGCTGAATTCATACATCTTTTCTTCGTCCGGGTCTTCATGGACCCTGTAAACAAAGGGCATGTTAAGCCAGTAATAATGCTCTGCCACGGTCTCATTGCACACAAGCATGAATTCTTCAATTATTTTGTTGGAAATTTTTCTTTCGTACTTTCTGACATCAATGGCTTTGCCTGTTTCATCGCTGATGACTTTTCTTTCCGGAAATTCAAAATCAATGGCTCCCCTTAATTCCCTTTTCTTTCTGAGTATCATGCTTAATTCTTCCATTGTTTTAAGCATGGGAACAATGTCCTTATACTTGTCGGTTAATTCTTCATTAGTGTTTTCAAGTATTTCGGTCACCTGGTCATAGGTCATCCTATACCTGTTGTTCACAATGCTTTCGAATATTTTATAATCAACAACCCTGCCATCCTTGTTTATGACCATTTCAACGGAAAGGGTAAGCTTATCCTCTCCGGGATTCAAGCTGCAGACCCCGTTTGAAAGCTCCTTTGGCAGCATTGGGATGACCCGGTCCGTCAAATATATGCTGGTTCCTCTTCTAAAGGCTTCCTTGTCTAATTTTCCGTCTTCCTTCACATAATGAGTCACATCGGCAATATGGACCCCTAAGAGATATTCATTGTCATTTAATTTTTCTGCATATACGGCATCATCCAAATCCTTTGCATCACTGCCGTCAATTGTGATTATATTAATGTTTCTTAAATCCTTCCTGCCTTTTATTTCAGCTTCTCTTATCCCTTCTTGGGAAACTCTTTTAGCTTCCCTAATTACATCCTCCGGGAAAACCTGCCTTACCTTCTTAGCCAAGAGAACCGCATCAATATGGGTTTTTGTATCTTCAATATCCCCTATTACCTCTACTATAGTCCCTTCTGGATTCTTTCTCTGGTCGGGCCATTCGGTAATTTTCACGGTAACCTTGGTGTTTTCTTTTGCTCCGTTAAATTCTTCCTTGGGGACGAATATATCAAAAGCAATTCTCTTGTCATCAGGCACCACAAAACCGAAATGCCTGCTTTTTTGGAAGGTGCCTATCACATAAGGATTGGCTCTTTCGATTATCCTGATAACCTTGCCCTGGGGGCTTTTAACATCTTCAGAAACCTTCATGGGCCTTACTATTACCCGGTCTCCGTGCATCGCCCCGTTCATGTCCGCCGGTGATATGAAAAAGTCTTGTAAACTTTTATCTTCGGGTATCAAAAATGCAAATCCTTTTTGATGTCCTTCCAAGACACCCCTTACCAAATTCATTTTTTCAGGCAGGCCGTATCTTTCAGACCTGGTGAATATAATTTTACCTTCATCTTCAAGTTCGTTTAAAGCAACCAAGAGGGCTTTTTTCATCTTGCCTTCAATTCCAAGTGCTTGAAGCAGTTCTTTGAAGGTTAAAGGTTTATATATTTCTTCCTTCATGAATGCAAGTATTTTTTCTTTAAAGTTCATTAATGTCTCCTAAAGTTTTATTTATTCTTTCCCCCGGTTCCCATTTTGTTTAATAAATCAATGTCATATGAAATAATGTTGTCTTTTCGCTGGCTGTGCTGTAACTCTGCAAGCTCGATAATAGTCGTAATCAATTGTTTAAATGACATTCCCTTTCCTTCCCAAAGGTAAAAGGCAATGGAGCCCGGAATCGTGTTAATTTCATTTACATATATATTGTTGCCCCTAAGCAGAAAATCTATTCTTGCATTTCCGCAACCATCTACTGCCTTGAAGACTTCCGTTGCGTAATCCTTGATTTTAGTCTCTGTTTCCTCGTCTATATCTGCAGGGATCCGGCGTTTGGATTCGCTTGAATCTTTCTTTTTATTCACATATTTATCTTCGTATGTTAAAAAATCTTTCCAGCCTACAGGCTCTTCACAAAGAGATGTCTGAAGGTTGTTTTCATATCCGATTACTGCGCAGTTTATTTCTCGCACATCCTCAAGGCATTTCTCTACAATTATTTTTCTGTCGTAAGCCTTGGCAACATCAATGGCAAACAATAATTCATCCAAGTTTTTAGCCTTGTTTATTCCAACGCTCGAGCCTAAGTTGGCAGGCTTTACGATGAGGGGATATCCGATTTTTTCTGCCTTTTCTATGTATTTAACCTTGTTTTCTTCATAGGCGGACCTGTAAAACCAGGTGTAATCAACTATTGGAAGATTGCAGCTCTCAAATACCTTCTTCATTATAACCTTATCCATGCCCACGGCTGAGGACAAAACAGACCCAAATGCATAAGGAACCCCGTTCATCTGAAATATGCCCTGAAGGGCACCGTCTTCCACGTTTGTGCCGTGAACAGCGGGAAATACAAGGTCAATTTCACTAGCAGGATATTTTTTTCCGAAAAACCCGCTTTTAAGGTCGGGGTGAGGGTATAGAATCAGCTTACCATCCTTAAATCCCGGCAAGACCTCATATGCTCCTTCAAATTTTTTAGTCTTATAATTGTTTATGTCATGGAGACAGTCGCCAAAGAGCCACCTGCCGTCCTTTTGTATGTAGATTATCTTAGGTTCGTAAAGACTCCTGTCTATGTTCTCGAAAACCTGCAGGCCGGTTATTATTGAAACTTCGTGTTCAACGGATTTACCGCCGATGATAATACCTATTTTTTTCATGGCTTCCTCCATAAATTTATTTTTCGTCGTATGTGTCGGGCAAATCATTTTCAAAGAGAATCACGTCATTTATTCTTGTCAGGCCTTTTAAGACCTCTGTAGCTTCATTCAATGAATTAACCACATACAAATTATCTTCATTGAAATTATGCTTTTTCATCCCTTGGTATATAGGCCGGGTCCGTTTTTTTCCGATTAAGATTGCAACATCGCATACGGCTGCAATTTGCTCGCCGAATCTGAAGTTTTCTGTTTCTTCTATGCTCCCTAATTCAACCATTCCCGGCGTCACTATGATTTTTCTCTTATCTCCAAAAGAAGCAAGCACTTCTAAAGCAGCCTTTGCCCCGTCGGGGTTGGAATTAAAAGCATCATCTATTACCAGAACCCCTGTTCCATGGTCTATGAGCTGAAGCCTGTGGTCTACGGCCTCTAACTTTGAAATTCCGCTTTTGATTTCATCTAAGGTCAAGCCCAAGGCCGAAGCAATAGCTGCCCCTCCTAAAATATTTAGTATATTGTGCCTGCCTAAAAGCTTTGTCCTGCATTCTATTGTTCCCAAGCTTCTTATGCATAAGGTAAAAGACGAGCCTGAACTGTCGACATGAATATCTGTTGCAAACACATCCGTATCTTCAATGTTGTCAATACCGTAGAGAAGCTTATGTTTAAAAGTCTTATCTGCCAATTTTTTTACATGTGTATTGTCGTAGTTAAAAACTCCGGTTCCGTCATCGGGTATATTTTCAATAAGCTCATATTTTGTTCTCATTATGTTGTCAATTGACTTAAATGTTTCCAAATGGCAGGGTCCGATGGAAGTTATAATGCCGATTTTAGGATTCACCAACCTTGCAACTTCATCTATATCCCCTGATTTGGTAGCACCTAACTCAGCAATAAAAATATCGTAGTCATCTGTTAATTCATTGTTTATTATCATGCTTATACCCATGGGGGTATTGTAGCTTTCGGGAGTTTTTAAAACCTTGTATTTTTCTTTTAATATGGTTTCCGTAATAAATTTAGTGGTGGTTTTTCCGTAGCTGCCGGTTATGGCCACTGAAGTAATCTTCATATTTTTAATTTTTTCTGATGCTTGCAGGTAATACTTATTGTTTATTCTGTCCTCAATGGGTTTTGATATGTAATTTGCTCCATACATGTAGTAGGGTGAAAAATAATAAATTACCGTTAAAATACCTGCCCATAGGGGAAGATAAGCTAATATATCTTTACTCAGCAACTTAACGGCTAATAAGGTTATAATCAGGTCAAATAAAAGCAACAACAATCCTATCCCAAATAATCTTTTGGCCCTTTTTGTGAAAACCAAAGGCTTTTTTGCTTCTTCTCCCCCCTTTATGTTCCTAAACAGGAAAATTAGCGATATGCCTGCATAAATTGCCGGGTAGACAGGTTTTTTTCCGAGGGGAGAAAAAATCGTCAAAATCAATGAAAAAACGATTAATACAGTAACATATATTTTATCATTCTCGGTATGAACCTTTTCCTTGTTATTCTGCATCCAATTTATGTATCTCTCGGTGTCATAGCCTTCCAATTGTATTATATGTAGGCTTTTTTTCAGCTTATATTCGCATAGACCCAGCCAAAATAATATGTACAGACTAGTAATTATCTCCATTTTTCACTCTCCGAAATCATCTTTTAAGAAAACATTTATAACTGCCCTGAACTGGCTATAATTATCAACATAGGAATAATGGCCTGCCCCTTTTAAAACTACTAGGCCGCTGTCAGGAATTTCATTTTCCATGATTTTACCCATGTAGAGAGGAGTGTCTCCATCATTTTCACCCCAAATCAACAAGGTGGGAGCCTTGATAAGTTTCAAAAGGTCCATCAGGTTATCGTTGATGACTTTTACCATGGTTTGCCGCATAACCCCTTCTGCTTCCCTGTAATCCTTTGAACCGAATTTCTTATAGAATTCAGCCAACTTTGCTTGTTTATTTTTTGCCGGCAGCATGAGGTACATCTTTTTTAGCAGCTTAAACCAGTATACCTTTACATAATAGCTGACTTTTCTCTTAGGAATAAGACCTGCGCTGTCGATAAGGATTAATTTCTTAACGATATTGTATTTGCTTGCCAATATTATTGAAATCCTGCCTCCGTGAGAATGTCCGAATAAAATCAGGTCCTTTAATTTTAATTGTTGGATAAATTTACTTATGCATTCGGCATAATCATATGAATTCCACGGGACCTCGGGGAGGCTGCTTTTGCCGAAGCCCGGCAGATCTAAGGTTACAACCCTGAATCTGTCTTTCAATACATTAAAAATCGGCATCATGGTTTGTATGCTTCCTCCCCATCCGTGGAGGAGCAAAACATTTTTTCCCTCTCCCTCATCTATGTAGTTAATTTTCAAACCGTCAATATCAATAAACATCAATGCCCCCGTCTCTTTTTTCCTGTCAGTATCTTTATCTTATATTATCATTATATGCCGATTTGTTGAAATGATTATACCACCAAAATATTAGACCTGCAAGAAAAAAGACCCCTCTTAAGGAGAGGTCTTCATGGTTTAAAGGCTTTATATTATTCCATTTCCCAATAAGGGGCCGAATATTAATGAAACAACGGTTATAAGTTTTATCAATATATTGATTGAAGGTCCCGATGTATCTTTGAAGGGGTCGCCTACCGTGTCGCCTACTACTGCTGCTTGGTGGGCAGGACTTCCCTTGCCCCCGTGTTTGCCGCCTTCAATGTATTTCTTTGCATTGTCCCAGGCTCCTCCTGAATTTGACATGAATATTGCCATCAGGACACCTGTAACCAAGGCACCTGCCTGCAAGCCTCCCAAGGCTTCCTTACCCAGTAAAAATCCTATTATCAAAGGAACAATAACCGCTAAAACCCCGGGAACTATCATTTCTTTTAAAGCAGCCTGAGTTGAAATATCAACACACTTTTTATAGTCAGGCTTCGTGGTTCCTTCCATGATTCCCGGCATTTCTTTGAACTGCCTTCTTACTTCTTCTATCATTGAATAAGCAGCTTTACCTACAGCACTCATTGTAATTGCAGTAAATAAGAATGGCAGCATACCGCCAATGAATAAACCGGCAATAACTTTGGGCTCGGTTAAACTGATAGAATCAATATCAACAGCTTGAGTGTAGGACGCAAACAAGGCAAGGGCTGTTAAAGCTGCCGACCCTATGGCAAATCCTTTACCAATGGCTGCTGTTGTGTTTCCTACCGAGTCTAATTTGTCTGTTATTTCTCTGACTTCATGGGGCAGTTCGCACATTTCGGCAATACCGCCGGCATTGTCCGAAATAGGTCCGTATGCGTCAACTGCAATAGTCATACCTGTTGTTGACAACATGCCTATAGCGGCCAAGGCTATACCGTATAAACCGTTAACGGCGTTAATGCCGTCCGGACCGTAACCAGCGATCATGTAAGATCCAATGATACCTGCTGCTAAAACTATTAAGGGGTATGCAGTTGATCTCATACCAACCGATAAACCGCTTATAATGGTAGTTGCTGCTCCCGTTTCTGATTGATCGGCTATTTCTTTAACATATTTATACTCATCTGATGTATATATTTCAGTAATTTTCGCTATAATTAATCCTACAAATACGCCGAAAATGATTGAGCCAAAGGGCTGGTAGCTTCCTAATATAGACTTGCTCAATAAAAATGATACAACTATCACAATTGCCGATGAAGCATATGTACCCATGTTCAAAGCTTTCTGCGGATTTTTCTCTCCCCTTACAAAGGCAGTTCCCAAAATAGAAGCTACGATACCTGCCGCTATTACCATAAAAGCAAATAAAACGCCCCTGCCATCGGGGAATGCTATAATGCCTAATGTTACTGCAGATATGATTGCCCCTACATATGATTCGAATAAGTCTGCACCCATTCCTGCTACGTCACCTACATTATCCCCAACATTATCAGCTATAACTGCAGGGTTTCTCGGGTCATCTTCGGGAATTCCCGCTTCTACCTTACCAACCAGGTCCGCTCCAACGTCTGCTGCTTTGGTGTAAATACCCCCGCCTACACGGGCAAATAATGCAATTGAAGAAGCACCGAGGCTGAATCCTGTAACTACCGTGGCACTTTCAAAAATTATCCACAAGATCCCTGTTCCTAAAACACCGAGTCCGACAACGGTCATTCCCATTACCGAGCCGCCTGAGAATGCGATATCTAATGCCTTACCCATTCCGGATTTCATTGCCGCATTTGTGGTTCTTACGTTAGCTTTTGTTGCAACTGTCATACCAAAATATCCTGCTAATGCAGAGCATGCAGCACCTGCCGCAAAAGCTGCCGCAGTTGCCCAACTGATTGCTGCTCCTAAAACAAAAAACATGATGATTGCAAAAATACTTACTGATTTGTATTCTCTTGTGAGAAACGCCATAGCACCTTCGTGAATAAATGAAGAAATTTCTTCCATCCTTTCGGTTCCAGGCTCTGCCTTGCTCACAACTGATGCTTTATAGAAAGCAAATAATAAAGCCAAAACTCCCGCTATGGGAGCAATAATTAAAGTACCCATTTGTTTCTTTCCTCCATAGTTAAATTTACAGTCTTTCAGGCTTTCATCCGCCTTTAAACATTAAAATATATTCTAATGCCTATTAGAGATTAGAATAATTGTTTATTTCAATTCCCTTATTTTAACAATAGATTACTGGATCGCTACTAAAACTAAAGAAGCAATAACAAATATAATTGCTGATACAGTTGTTGCCTTTTCTAATTTTCCTTCGAAACTTCTTCCCTTATTCTTACCCCAGATAGATTCAGCTCCGCCTGCAATTTCACCTGAGATACCTGCTGATTTTCCTGATTGCAGCAAAATGCTTCCAATCAAAACCAAGCTCGCTATTATCAAAAGTATTCTGAACACCAGCTCCACTATAACACCTCCCGCTCTTTGTCTGCATAACATTAAGAATTATAACACCAAAGAATTATTAAATCAACTAAATTTTTAAATATGGGGGACATTCCTTCCGGTGTCCCCATCCTTGCTATTTTAAATTGTAGAAAACTTCCAAGCCCTTATATTGACCGGTGTCCCCCAACATGTCCTCCAGCCTTAACAGCTGATTATACTTGGCTACCCGGTCCATTCTTGAAGGAGCTCCTGTTTTAATCTGACCTGCATTAACTGCAAGAACCAGGTCTGCTATGGTTGAATCGTCTGTTTCTCCCGACCGGTGGGAAACAACAGCCGTATAACCTGCCCTTTTTGCCATTTCAATAGCATCCAGGGTTTCTGTTATTGTACCAATTTGATTCAATTTTATTAATATGGAATTGGCGACTTTTAATTCGATACCTTTTTTCAGTCTGGTCGTATTGGTAACAAATAAATCATCACCTACCAGCTGGATTCTGGTTCCTAATTTTTCAGTTAAGAGTTTCCAGCCTTCCCAGTCTTCTTCATCCATACCGTCTTCAATTGAAATTATGGGATATTTGCCAACCAAATCAGCATAATAATCAGCCATTTCAGCCTGAGTAAACTGCCTGCCTTCACCTTCCAAGTTATACATCTTTGTTTTTGCATCGTATAATTCGGAAGCAGCCACATCAAGAGCCAGCATAACATCCTTACCGGGTATGAAGCCTGCCCTTTCAATGGCTTCAACTATGGTTACCAGGGCTTCTTCATTGGATGACAAATTCGGTGCAAAGCCTCCTTCATCACCAACGGCAGTATTTAACCCTCTCCCCTTCAATACGGTCTTTAAATTGTGGAATATTTCCGCTCCCATTCTCAATGCTTCCTTGAAGCTGTCCGCTCCTACAGGCATTATCATAAATTCCTGGATATCCACATTGTTGTCGGCATGCTGGCCTCCGTTTAAAATATTCATCATGGGGACAGGCAGAACTTTTCCGTTCACTCCCCCCAAGTATTGGTAAAGGGGCAGGCCCAATGTGTCAGCTGCTGCCTTCGCACATGCCATGGATACTCCCAAGGTTGCATTTGCCCCTAATTTACCCTTGTTTGGAGTACCGTCAAGTTCGATTAAAAGCTTATCAATTTCAACCTGGGCCAATGAATCTCTCCCGATTAATTCAGGGGCTATGATATTGTTTACATTGTCAACGGCTTTTAATACTCCCTTGCCTAAATATCTGGTTTTATCGCCGTCCCTTAGTTCCACGGCTTCAAATGCTCCCGTTGAAGCTCCGGAGGGTACGCCTGCTCTCCCGTATCCCCCGCTCTCTGTCCACACTTCGACTTCAATTGTAGGATTAGCTCTTGAATCCAATATTTCTCTTGCATATACATCTGTTATTATAGACATGGTATTCTCCTTTTTTTTAATGAACTATTAAACTGTTTCCTGTCATTTCTGCAGGTTTTTCCAGTCCCATAAGCTCAAGCATGGTTGGGGCCA
Organism: Tissierellia bacterium; assembly: GCA_012520455.1. GTDB lineage: Bacteria > Bacillota > Clostridia > Tissierellales > Sedimentibacteraceae > Sedimentibacter. Next base: position 10,957 of record JAAYOE010000135.1, on the reverse strand, counting down.
CATCAGCTAAAATTCCCTCTTTTAAACTGAATTTTTTGTTATCGACAACTATAAAAGGCACCCTGTTGCTAGTGTGGGACGTTATGGTATCCAGGCTTTCCCTGTCATACATCTCTTCGCAATTACCATGGTCTGAAGTTATTATTGCCGTTCCCTCAGCTCTTATTATATAATTTACTATTTCGCCGAAACATTTATCCACAGTCTCCACAGCCTTTATTGCAGCTTCTATGTCTCCTGTGTGCCCAACCATATCGGGATTGGCAAAATTAATAATCATAACCTGATAAATATCCTTCTCCAACTGGTTCAAAACAGTGTTTTTTAACTCTATGGCACTCATTTCAGGCTTTAAATCGTAGGTAGGAACATCAGGTGAAGGTATTAGAATCCTAACCTCGTTTTCAAAGGGCTCTTCTATTTCACCGTTTAAAAAGTAGGTAACATGAGCATATTTTTCCGTTTCCGCAGCCCTTAACTGCTTGATACCCAAAGAGCTTAAGTGTTCTCCCAAGGTATTTTTTACGAAATTCGGCTTAAATGCAATCTCTACGTTTTTAATATCCTTATCATACATAGTCATGCATACGTACTTGACATTTACCTTATATCTGCTAAAAAATGAAAAATCTTCGTCAACAAATGCCCTTGTTATTTCCCTTGCCCTGTCAGGTCTAAAATTGAAGAAAATAACTGCATCCTTGTCTTTGACGGTTCCGAGACTGCCGTCTTCATTTTCTATGAGTAGGGGTTTAATAAATTCATCCGTCACACCGGCCAAGTATGAACTTTTGATTGCTTCCAAAGGATTTTTGAACCTTTCGCCTAAGCCCTTTGTCAAGGCATTGTATGCCAATTCGACCCTGTCCCATTGCTTGTTCCTGTCCATGGCATAGTATCTTCCCATAATCGAGGCAATGTGTCCCGTACCTGTTTGTTTTATTATTTTCATTAATTCTTTTATATAGTTGGGACTGCTGGTTGGACTCACATCTCTGCCATCAGTAATACAATGAATTTGAACATCCTTCAATCCGTTTTTCTTTGCCAGATTAATCAGGCTGTACAAATGAGTATTGTGGCTGTGTACCCCGCCGTCGGATAAGAGGCCTATTAAATGCAGGGTTGACCCTTGGGCTTTTGCATGGTTTATTGCACTAAGCAAGGCTTCATTCTTTTCAAACTCTCCGTTTTCAATAGACATGGTAATCCTTGTTAAATCCTGATACACAATTCTGCCTGCACCTATATTTAAGTGTCCCACCTCCGAATTCCCCATTTGTCCCTTGGGAAGACCTACATCATAACCGCTGGCAGATAAGCTTGTATTCGGGTATCTTCTCAACAATAGGTCAAAATTGGGAGTTTTTGCTCTCTTAATGGCATTCCCCTCATAATCGGGGCCTATGCCCCATCCGTCAAGTATAATCAATGCAGTTACTTTATTCATAGTTCGACCTTTCCGATTTCAATAATTAATTATTTTGATAAACTCATCAGCTTTTAAACTGGCCCCTCCCACCAAAGCGCCGTCTATATGAGGCTGGTCCATTATTTCTTTGGCGTTTGAAGCTTTTACGCTGCCCCCATAAAGGATTCTCATCTTATCCGCAATACCTTTCGAAAAAATATCAGCTAAAACAGCTCTGATATATGATGACATTTCATTTGCCTGAGTGCTTGTAGCAGTCTTGCCTGTTCCTATTGCCCATATGGGCTCGTATGCTATCACAATTTTTAAGCCTTCGCTGATACCCTCCAAATCTTTTAACAGCTGTTTTCTTACCGTTTCCTTTTCAAGACCTGCTTCCCTCTGGTCCAAGGATTCTCCAACGCACAGAATCGGTTTAAGACCGTGCTTTAAGCAGGCCTTAATCTTTTTGTTTATTATTTGATCTGTTTCTCCAAAGTGCTGCCTTCTTTCGGAATGTCCTATAATTACATATTCAATCCCCAAACTATTGAGCATCACCGGGGAAACTTCTCCCGTAAAGGCACCCCTGTCTTCAAAGTGCACATTTTGGGCTCCTGCTTTTATAGATGAATTCTTAAGTTCGCAGATTACGGGATATAAGGCTGTAAAAGCGGGACAAATCAATACGTCAACATCCTCATTCATTTTTGAAGAGAGTAAAGCTTTAACAAGTCCAAGGCTTTCCTCCACATCATTGTTCATCTTCCAGTTGCCTGCAATTAACTTCTTTCTCATTTTACCTCCTGTCCCCCTTCCGCCGGTGTCTTTGCCTCCTACTTATCATCTACTGCATCTATACCGGGCAATATCTTCCCTTCCAAGAATTCCAGGGAAGCCCCGCCTCCGGTGGAAATATGGGTGATATTTTTTGATAGTCCTGTTTTCTCAACGGCTGCTGCGCTGTCGCCCCCGCCTATTATGGATATGGCATCCTTATTATCGGCAATTGCTTTTGCCACTTTATTGGTTCCCGCCGCAAAGTTGTCCATTTCAAAAACACCTAAGGGGCCGTTCCAAATTATGGTTTTTGATTTATTTATTACATCTGCAAACATGTCCCCAGTCTTTTCACCGATATCCAAACCCATCCAGTCATCAGGAATTTTATCCGCATCTACCGTGAAAAACTCAGTATCGTTTCTAAATTCCCTGGCAACAACGGTATCAACAGGCAAGAGGATCTTGTCTTTAGCTTTTTCAAGAATCGTGGCTGCCAGGTCGACCTTATCTTCTTCCAAGAGTGACTTTCCGGTATTATAACCTTTTGCCTTAAGGAAGGTGTAGGTCATCCCCCCTCCTATTAAAACCTTATCCGCAATATTTAATAAGTTTTCTATCACTCCTATTTTATCGGAAACCTTTGCTCCTCCCAATATGGCGGTAAAAGGTCTCTTGGGTTCTTTTAAGGCATTTCCCATAACCTCTACTTCCTTTTCAACCAATAAGCCAAGAGCAGAGGGAAGGAATTCACATATGCCCACATTTGATGAGTGTGCCCTGTGGGCGGTACCAAAAGCATCATTCACAAACAAGTCCCCTAATGATGCTAAGTCTTGTGCCAAGGTGCCTGCATTTTTTGTTTCTTCTTTTCTGAATCTTGTATTCTGAAGGAGCATTATGTCTCCGGGTTTTAGTTTAGCAGCACTTGCTTTAACCTCATCATCCACTACTAAGTCCCTGTCTTCAAAACAAACGTCCCTTCCTAAGAGGCTGCTAAGCCTTTTGGCTACCGGCAGGAGGGAATATTTCCTGTCTGCTTGACCGCCGGGTCTTCCAAGATGGGACATAAGAATAACCGCCGCCCCATTTTCCAAAAGGTAGTTTATTGTAGGAAGAGCACTTACAATCCTTGTATCATCTGTTATATTCCCTTCCTTGTCCAAGGGAACATTAAAATCACAACGAACCAATACCTTCTTGTCTTTTAGAACTAAATCCTTTAAAGTTTTTTTATTCATCTTACACAGACCTCCAAGAATCCGGTTATTTCATCTCTCCCCAGTATTTTGCCAATCTTACCAATTGTGCCGTAAATGACATTTCGTTGTCATACCAGGCAATCAATTTAACCAACTGCTTGCCGTCAGTTTCTATTATCTGAGTTGACAAAGCATCAAAGACGCATGCATTATGACTGCCTATTACATCGCTTGATACTATGGGATCTTCCGTGTAAGCTAATGTTTCATTGGTTGCATTTTTAACTGCTGCATTAATTTCTTCAACGGTTACATTTCTTTTAAGCTCAACAGTCAAATCCACAACCGAGCCTGTGAGGGTAGGAACACGAAGGGCTATTCCGTCAAGCCTGCCTTTTAATTCGGGCATAACTACTCCCACGGTCTTAGCTGCTCCTGTAGACGCAGGAACGATATTTGCTGCTGCCGCACGCCCTCTTCTTGCCTTGATACCTTTCTTATGTGAGTTATCATGTATGTTTTGGTCGTTTGTATAGGCGTGAACTGTTGTCATGAGGCCCTTTACTATACCAAATTCATCATTTATTACTTTCGCTAAGGGGGCTAAGCAGTTTGTCGTACAGGACGCTGCAGATACAACAGTTTCACTTCCGTCCAATATATTGTGGTTTACATTGTACACGATAGTTTTTAAATCCCCTTTGGCCGGTGCCGAAAGCAGTACTTTTTTTGCTCCTGCCTTTATATGGGCTTCTGCTTTTTCCTTGTCATTGAATTTTCCAGTGCAGTCAATTACCAAGTCGATATCCAACTCTTTCCAGTTGCAGTTTTCCGGCTCCTTTATCCTGGATGTTATGATTTCTTTGCCGTCAACATACATAATGTTGTCTTTATATGATATTTTGTCGGTCATAAAATTACCGTGGGCAGAATCATACTTCAACAAATATGTTAATGTTTCCGCATCTGAATTTGTGTTGATTGCCACAACACGGAAGTCCTCATCCCGGGACATCAGCCTCAATGCCAATCTTCCTATTCTTCCAAATCCGTTAATCGCTACTCTTACCATAAAATCCTCCTGTTAAGTATTATTTTTTGTCTGCCTTATTCAGTATCAATAAGGTTATTATGTATTAATCTGATTATATCATACTAAATAAATAATGGGTAGGTGTTTTTAGGAAAAAAAAAGAATATGCTCACATCTTCATATTCTTTCTCAATATCTTCTTCTCATTGATGATGACGGTATTCTCATTTCGTCCCTGTATTTTGCCACGGTCCTTCTTGAAATATTTATTCCTGCTTCTTTTAGTTTCTCCGTTATCTTTTGGTCGCTTAAGGGTTTTTGCGGGCTTTCTTCATCTATCAGTTTTTGTATGATTGATTTAACACTTGTTGAGGATACTCCGTCTCCATCCTTCTCACTAACACTGCTTGCGAAAAAGTATTTCAGTTCGAACAAGCCCCTGGGCGTCTGCACATATTTTCCGTTAGTAGCCCTGCTTATGGTTGATTCATGCATCCCGATATCATCTGCTACATCCTTTAAAACCAAGGGCCTTAATGCTTCTTTCCCCTCATCGAAAAACTTCCTTTGGAACTTTAAAATTGATTCAACCACCCTATACAAGGTCATCCTTCTCTGCTCAATGCTCTTAATCAGCCACATGGATGAATTCAGTTTATCGGCTAAAAACTTGCTTGCTTCCTTATCCTCCAATTCATTTATCATGTTTTTGTAATGATTGTTAATGGTAAGTGTAGGCAGGTAGCTGTCATTTATTATTATTACATAATCATTGTTAATTTTTTCTATGGTGGCATCAGGCACAATATACCTTATATTATCGCTGTCTACAATAAAACCTCTCGAAGGCTTAGGCTCCAGCATCTTTATTATATCGCAGATATTTTGCACCCTTTTTACCGATATATGAAGATCTTTCGCAATTTTTTGTATTTTGTTGGTTGCGATATCTTCAAGGTGTCTTTCAACGATAATATATGCATTCTTATCTTGAATACCTTTTTCCTTCAGCTGAATCATGAGGCATTCGCTTAAGTTTCTTGCTGCAACCCCAAGAGGATCAAATGTCTGTATAAGTCTTAAAACTCTTTCAACATCAACCACATTTTCGTTTATTAATAGGCTAATGTCCTGAAGGGAGCATCCCAGGTAGCCTTTGTTGTCCAAGGATTCGATTATAAATTCGCCTATCCGCTTATCCTTGTTAGACTTAACAGCCATTCCCAGTTGCATCATCAAATGGTCTTTCAGGGATAGCTTTTTGGAAGTGTAGCTTTCAAAGGATTGCTTATTTTCATCATCTCCGTATTTATCATATGTTTTATATGAAAAATCGTCATACTTGTCGGCTAATTCTATCCAATCAATTTCTTCATTTTCTTTATTCTCGACCGCCTGGTCATCATTTGAAGCAGCATCGCTTTTGTTATCGACAGATTCCAAGAAAGGATTGATTTCTAATTGCTTATTGATGAAATCAGTCAATTCCACATTGTTAAATTGCAAGATTTGTATAGCTTGCCTTAACTCCGGTGTCATAATAAGCTTTTGGGTTTGAGAAAGATTTAATTCAAAGCCCATCTTCATGGTATCACTCCTTTCATGTCTATTATAACAAAATATCATTATTTTTCAACTTATTTATAAATGTAATAAAACTTCAACTAAACTAAAAAAATTCTTCATCCCGAATGATGAAGAATTTTAAAAAAGAATTTTTAACAGTCTGCCTGTTCTTTAGCAATATAGTCATTGTCAGCCAATATTTTCAAAGCTTCGTTTGTTTTCGCTTCATTTACCAAAATAATCGGCCCGGTGCACCCCATTCCGCTCTCTGCATAAACCCCGTTTTTCCACAAGAGTTTAACCGCATCTTCAAGGTCCATGATTTCAATTCCCGAGATTTGTGATGTTACAACTTCTTTTGGAGGAGCTTTAACTTCCGTCTCTTCTGCAGGTTTCTTGGATGCCTTCAATTCTTCCAAAAGCTCATGTAATCCTGCTTTTTTAGCCTTTTCGAACTCTTCTTTGGCTATTTGGAGACACTTTCCTTTTATCAAGTCTCCCGCAAATCTCATTGCTCCTTCAATCAAGGGGGCCCCTGACGCTCTTGATATGATAAGTATCAGTTTGTTGAAGTTTTCACCGATACCCGGACCATACCCGTATCCCAACGATTCATAGGTTCCTCCTGTGGTGTAGGAAGAAAATATTTTAATCATCAGGTTGCCGGTAAGAGAGTCCATGACCATGACATCCGCTGACCCGGTCAATAAGTCGTTTCCTCTCATAACTGCTCCGCCGTCCGACCTCTTGGACTCGGCAAAGTTTATTTCATAACCCTTGTTTTTAAGCTTGTTTAAAGCAATTTCAGTCTGTCTGGCACCATCTACGTTTAAAATCCCAACTCTTGGATTCTTAATTCCGCAGGCTTTGGCAGTAATTATTCCATAGATGGCATTTTTAACCATTCCTTCAACCTTGTCCGTTGACGAAGTTCCCGTTGTAGTTGCAATAAACATTTCTTTCCCCATACCGGGAGTTATGATTCTGCCAACGGTGGATACACCTATAGGAAATGGATAATGCATGGTAACGGCAGCATCAACATTACCGGAATCCAATAATTCTTCCATCTTTTTATGAGCTTCATCTTCCGAATCAACTAAAACCGTATTAACGCCTTCACTGTCTTTAGAGCCTATCAGGGTTACGTCAATTCCGAATTTCAGAGCTCCTTGGGCTGCCTTTATTACTTCGTCCTCTCCGTGTTCGCTTCCTAAGGCGGTAACGGCAACCTTAGGCTTTTGTCCGTATTCACCGCTTATTAAGGCATCGGCCAATTGGTTAAAAACATTACCTATGGTTTGTTTTACTAATTTTTCAGACATATCTTCACTCCTACTCATTTAACAGATTTGAAGCAAAATCCTTTAAGGCCTTGGCGATTAAAGTCTTTACTTCTTCCTCTGAAACTGCGGATTTTTCTTCTTGAAGCCCCTTATTTGCTTCAATGATAAAGGAAACTCCATCGAATAAGTTAGTCATTCTTCCCAGGAAGAGGCTGCCTTTACCAATAATCATAGCATTTTTAATCTTGCCGGAAAGTATATCTTCCCTGCAGAATCCGAGATAAGGGATGCCTGAAGGTATATGGCCTTGTGTGGGGGCCCAGCCCGTCATTCCATGTTTTTCGGTAAATTCGGCTAATTCTTTTTTATCTATTTCTCCTCGCTTTACAGCTAAGGCACCAATCATTTTATAGTTTGCCAAAGGAACATCTCCTGCTCCTGCAGGCTTTGTAACTTCTGGGTTTTGCATTTCTACGGAATACTTATCCACATCCGTTATTTTCATTCCTGCTTTATCCAAAGATGATACCAGGGATGTTATAACAGCCTGGGGTGATGAGCCGGTGCCTACTGTGTGTCTTCCGACAAGATCAAGGTTAATTTCAGGATTTACCCCGTCATTTTCACCTATTAATACGGCAAATCCTCCGATTGTATCTTCTAAGATCGGGTAACCCTTTTTAAGGTGGTCCTTGCCGTTCATACCTAATTTCGCGGTGCTGCCGCCTGCACATACCACGACTTTTTTGAAGACTCCTGCCTTAACCAGGGAAGCAGCTTCAATTATTGCATGTGTGGGGGCCGCGCAAAAACCTCTTGTATCTGACCCCGTAGCATTAACAAAGCCGGCTACTTCAGCACATGCCTTTGCAAAGTTTCCTCCCCCTCTTTGGTTCACATCGCCGCAGGCCTCTTCGCTGCATTCGATTACATATTCAATCTCTTCCTTGTTAATCTTATTTTTGCTTACAAGGTTTAATAAAGCCAATACATTGGAAGCCTTTGATACAAGATTTTCAAACATTACATGCCCGCTTAAATTGATGTCTATATCATGGGCCCTTTTTACGCACCCTACCAATTGTCCCTCATTGTAAATGGGTTCGGCATGTTCCGTATCCACATATTTTTGAATTGCAGCAGAGTCTTCCCCTTCTTTGATTCTTCCTATCAAACCCTCGTCAAACAGAGGATGATTCATAAGCTTTGATTTGGCGGCTGAAACAAATTCTTTCTCTAATTTAACCAAATCAAAGGCATCAACAATTTGCATGAGAAGTATGAATTCATCCTGAGGCATGATTTCTCCGAACCTGCCATCCCTCGTGGCTCCTTCTAAGGGCTTGTCAAACCAAGGCATTTCATATTTGGCTAATTCGTCCGGCGCAATATTTCCTATATATGCCTGGTTAGGCAAATAGGCTACAGCCTGATCAAATGTCCTGAGATTATTTTTGATTTCTTTCAAATATTCAGAATTTGGGTTAACAGCTCTTTCGGTTGTCTGCGTAGATCCGTTATGAATAACCATATCCGGTGCATGAACCATTATATAGGAGCTGCCCAAAATTACACTGTTCATTATATGGTAACCTCCTTTATATTTTTACTCTTGATATTTTTGTTCAAAATAAAAGTTTCCTATTCAAAATTTGCTTCGCAATTTATACGAAGCAAATTTTGGGGACATTCCTTCTTCCCGCTAAGTCTTACCCTAAAGAGAAGGTGTGTCCCATTCCAAATTGGGGACATTCCTCTGACCCCAGAGGATTTCCCTAAAGGAGAGGCGTGTCCCCATACCTTACTACAGATATTTACAAAATTCTTCTCTTATAGCAGACATTTCGCTGATGATATCATCAACATCCAATACCATTTCCATCATGCCTACTTGTTCATCATATACTGATTCGTCAACCAATTCTTTTATTTCCGGTTCACAAATGTGAAATACGCTGAGTCCCAACTGAACTCCTGTCAATGGACCTGCAAAAGTAGGGTCTCCGTTTGTCACGGTTTCTGCAGCAAGACCTGCTGCTTCGCCTTCTGCTGCACCAAGTATAACTACTAAATTTTCAGCACCATACTTTTCAGCAAATTCTTTAACCCTTTTTTGATTTTCCAAATCCATTGCACCCGCGCTAGTTCAGACAAAGCACTCGGTTGATGAAAATACTATTTCACCGCCGGCAGTCTTTACGCATTCTTCGATTGCCTGGCCGGGTATTCCATCTCTGTCGCCTATTATGATTATTTTTTTGTCTTTTAATAAGCTCATGTTTTCCTCCTATGTTTTTTGTCTAAGTGACTAAATATACTTTTGAATCATTGCTTCTATATTTTCCGGAGTAGCATCATCTTTAACCAATTCTTCAAGCTTTTCTCCATCCTTATAGATAGCAATTACGGGTAAGCCTAATACCTTTTGTCCGATAGCAACCCTTCTTGCTTTCGTAGTATTCAACTTTGTAAATTTTAATTTGTCACCGTATTTTTCTGCAAATTTTTCGACATGGGGCATCAAAGCTTCGCAAGGAGCACATCCGTCACCGAAAAAGTCCACAAGGATGTATCCTTGGCCTTGCAATACCTCAGTTTCAAAATTTGTCTTATCCAACACTAACATTTCTTACCTCCTAAAGTCCTTCTATGTATTTTTCAGCCTGAACTGCTGCTATTGCTCCGTCAGCAGCCGCAGTTACAACCTGCCTTAAGCTTTTTACTCTTACATCACCGGCTGCAAATACACCTTCAATGTTGGTTTTCATATTTTCGTCGGTTACAAGATACCCGTTTTCAATATCCAAAACTCCTTCAAAAATTTTGGTTTTTGGCTCGTAACCGATAAATACGAAAATACCGAACGTCATATCATCTTCATCTGCAACTATTTCCGTCAATTCTTTAGTTTTAACATTTTCTAAAACCATAGAATTAACAATTCCATCGCCTTTGATTTCCTTAACAACCGAATCCCAGATAAAATGTACCTTGGGGTTGGCTTTAGCCTTTTCTTGTATTGATTTAGCAGCCCTCAGCTCATTTCTTCTGTGAATAATGGATACCTTTCTGGCAAATTTCGTCAGGTAAAGGGCTTCTTCCACAGCAGTATCACCGCCCCCTACTACAAATACTTCCATATCTTCAAAGAAGGCAGCATCGCAGGTTGCGCAGTATGATACGCCCTTGCCTGTGAAAGTTTTTTCTCCCGGACATCCGATTGGTCTTGATGTTGCACCGGTTGCTATTATAACCGTCTTGCCTCTGTATTCACCCTTTTTGCCTACCAGGACTTTTTCCTTGCCTTCCAATTTGACTTCCACTATTTCATCATAGACCTTTTCGGCTCCGAAATGTTTAGCCTGGTCAGCCATCCTGTCAACTAAGGTAGGTCCCGATTCTCCTTCCAGGCAGCCCGGATAGTTCTCAACCTCTGATGTCAGAACGATTTGTCCTCCGTCTTTTTCCTTTTCGATGATTAGGGTGCTGAGTCTTGCTCTGCCTGCGTAAAGACCGGCAGATAATCCTGCAGGACCTGCTCCTATAATCAACACATCATACACTTTGCTCATATTCCACCTCTTTTCTGTCTGTAATCACTAATGATGTCCCGAGCCTATTGAAGATTCTCACCGGATAAACGGATGAAATCCTTCCCTTGGCTCAGGATAAATTATGG
>JAAYOE010000134.1 GCA_012520455.1 Tissierellia bacterium | reverse complement strand
TGTTATAACCGTTAACTGCCGTATATACCGACAGTCTCGTCAAATAGACCATAAATCCCGATAATATGCCGATCCATATGGGGCTTAAATCTTTATTGTAGTAAATAAAAATTGCAAGTATCACTACACCTGCAGAAAAAACAAAATCACTGTCCGATAAGCTTAAGTATACCTGGGATGCCAATGCGACAGATACCGATACGGCTAACAGCCTTTTAAAATTCTTCAATAAACCACCTCTATCAGATACTAAACTCATTTTATATATTTTAGTATCTCTTCGTTTATGTAATTATAAGATGTCATTTCTTCAGTGTTTTTCCTCAATACCCTTTGATGTTCTTCTAAATTTTCATATAATTTATTAAAACTTTCAATTAAATCTTTTAGAGTAATCTTGTTTAAATCTTTAAAATAAATCTGCCCTGATTTTTCAGAAAAAACCTCCACTTTTGGGTCATAGGCCAAGGCTATGAAGGGCTTATTTAAAATAGCGCTGAAGATCAACCCATGCAGCCTCATCCCTATGAATACCTCCCCGGATGAAATCTCAAGTATAATATCTTCAAAATTTAAGTTTTCACAGTATTTCACCGGAACACCTTCAATTTTGTCCTTTATTTTTTGCAAGACCCTGTCATCGTTTCCTTTTTGAAAAGGCAAAAGGACGATTTCATATTCGTTACCGCCTAAGTACTCAATGAAATCAACCATTATGTCAATGAATTTTTCATCATAAAACCAATCCCTCAGATTAATTATGACCCTCTTTGGCCTTGTTTCCGATTTCTTGTCAATGTCTAAACTAAAGGCTAAATCATTACCTAAATAAATATTTTTCATATTGTGGTTTTTCAAAAATTCAAAAGAAACATCATCTCTCAGAACGATATAATCCAATGACTTTAAAATCTTTATGGTAATTTTTTCGGCTAAGGAGGTTTTTAAAGGGCCTATGCCGTTGCCTAACAAGACTGCTTTTTTCCCGAATAGTTTTGCCAGCATCAAGATTGCTAAATAGTAGTATAAGGACCTGTTGCTCGTAACATTTTGCAGCATAGAACCCCCGCCCCCTACTAAAATATCCGAGTTTATTATCCCCTGAACTATATCCATGTATTTATTCCTGCTTATGCCTTTTATGCCGTGTGTTTTTTCAGTATCCTTGACACTGTAGGTAATGGCCGTAATATCAGGCTTGGTATAAACCTTATTCAGAAGATTGACCGCAGCTCTGAGCAAGGCTTCATCCCCGGCATTTCCTGACCCGTAGTATCCGATGATTAAAATTCTTTTTACGTCCATTTTCTAATCTCCCAAATATAGCTTATAGACTTCTTCATATTTATCTACCATCTTTTCAACGGAATAGTTCTCCTTGATATAGTCTCTTTCCCACCGGCAATCCAAACCATTCTTCAGTAAAAAGTCTATATCCTTCTTTAAATCTTCATAGGTGGCCATATTAGTATTCCTTGCCGTAAAATTATTAAACTCTGCCAGTTTTAATTTACTCTCATCCAAGATACCCATGTATCCGAAGTCTCCGGCCAAAATGACAGGCAGATTATAACACATTGCTTCCAATGCAGCCCTGCTTACCCCTATAAATATTTTTGCCTCATCCAAATATTTTTCCACCTTAGATACCTTGCCTGTAAAAACCACATTGCTTAAGCCCTTGGCCTGTCTCTTTAAATCACCTGCTTCTGACCCGTCTCCCACAATGGTTATCCGGATATCTTGGTTTGCCCTTCCGTACTCGATTAGTTTTTCAGCAATTAAGCTTGTATCATCATCTAACCTGCTTATGTGAAGAATTCCCTTTCTATCCTTATCATTTGACGGTTTAAACCTGTCTAAGTTAATCCCGTTTATGGTATTGTAGATTCTGTCTTCGGGAACCTTGTAATTATCCTTTATATAATTTCTTATATCTTCGCTTACGACGAATACCCTGTCTCCCCATTTAGTTATCCGCTTCAGCAATAAATTGACCCGGAAGGTCCCGTGTGCGGTCGTAATCATGTCAAAGTTCAGCTTTTTCTGAAGGAGGAAAAGCAAAAAGGCCGGTATGCGGGCATGGCCGTGGGCTAATTTAATATTCTCCTTTTTTATCAAATCATTTAAAATATTTAGAGATTTGATAACGGCTATGGGGTTCTTGGTATGGAGGGGCACATTGACGGTTTCCACCCCGGCACTTTTTAAAGTCTCCTCATAGACTCCCCCGTTAGATGCCACAATTACCCTGTAACCTCTTTTTTTCAGCTCTATGGATAATTCTATCACATGGGTTTCCGCTCCCCCTATATCCAAGCCCATTAAAGCCTGGAGGACGGTTTTTTCCTTATACATAAAATCTACTCCTGTATGCCTTTTGTTATAGCTGAAAACAAAAGTCCTATGGTTTTATACTTACCGGTGGAATTTACCTTGATTTCCGTAATTCCTTCGGCGAAAACACCGTTTGGTCTGTCCAAAACATTGCATTCAACAGTCAATATGATATTGTATTTTTCGGGGCTCCTGACTAAAACCCCTTCCCCGTCGTTCTTTATAAGGGGAAGATAAGAATCTTCCACTTCTATATTTTTTATTTTGCCGAAATAATAATTTGTATCATCGGAATATACATTATCCCCTAACTGCAAGGCGTCTACCGAATATTGGCGCACATCCTCTATCACAAGGATTACATCCTTTTTTGTCTTAACCGCCTCATTGTTCCCAGTTAAGTCCACGGATCTAATGTTTTTAATTTTTAAACCCAAGACTGCGATGACTGCTATTATGAAGAGTATTATGCAATAATCAATCCAATTGAATTTTCTTTTCATCTTTCTTACCTCTCAATTGCCACAATATACCCAAAGCTTGCAAAGCTCTTGCCCTTTATGGGAAGATATGATCCTACCCTTATCTCTTCCCTGTCCACTGTAATTACATCATTTTCAATTAGGGCATCCGCCTCTATATCAATTAATACGGAATAGAGTCCCGGAACTTCCTCCAATCTGATTATGCCATTTACCGTATCTTCGAATTCTTCCCTGTAGGGATTGACTTTAAAATCTTTTATCTTCCCTATGTAGTAATTCTTGCTGGAATTGAAAACATCTTTCCCTATTTGGAGCTGGTCGATAAATTCTTCCCCAACCTCAATTGTTTCAAAGGTGTATACAATTTTACTTGTGTTGTTTGCAAATTTTGTATTTTCTTTAAAGGGCTTAACTAAATAAAATACTGCTCCGACTATTATTAGAACAATCAATATATCAATTATGCCTATTCTTTTTTTATTGCTCATAGCATTCCTCCATATATGTTTTCAATATTTCTAACCATTTCTTCCACCGTGAACTTCTCTTTTACCTTTTGGTATCCCCTTTGTCCGAATTGTTTTCTTAAATCTTCATTTTTCATAAGTATTGAAAGCTTGGAAGCAAAATCATCATAATCCAAGTAATCAGACAAATAGCCGTCCTCACCGTCAGTTACGACTTCCTTGATACCGTCGATGTTAAATGCAACTACGGGCTTTTTATGGGCAAAGGCTTCAATCACCGTAAATGACAAGGCTTCAGAATTAGATGTATTTACGACAATATCGGATAAGTCATATATTTCATCGATTTCATTTATGTGTCCTAAAAACTTCACATTTAAATTTTTATCCCTGACATATGATTCTAAATAAGGCCTTTGTGAGCCTTCTCCCACCAAGAGGATTTTAAAACCCCTTTCGGTTTTTGCCAATATTTCTCCTATTTTAAGCAGGTTTTCCTGGCCCTTTACTTTTTCCAAACGACCTATTAAGCTTATGATGATTTCATCATCCTTAAGGAGGTACTTCTCCCTTAAATTTTCTTGCTTTATGTCAGGCAGTTCCACCCCGTTGTAAACAAGAAAAATATTTTCTTTTTTTTCCCCTTCATCCGATAAGTTTTCTTCCACCGCCTTGGAAACAGCTATTATTTTACTTGGCAGAATTCTGCCTAACATGATTTTTCCGAGCCTTTTCACGCCTTTCATTTTCGGCAGCAGGCTGTGTCTGGTGTATATTATTTTTTTGTTTCCGGCCATAAGTCCGGCTATCCTTGCGGATAAACAGGCGTGGCTGTGGATGATATCAGGTTTATATAGCTTTATCAATCCATATATTTCTTTAACTCCCATAATATCAAAGGACTTGGTATCTATTCCCTTAATTTCAATTACGTCAATATCAGGGAGGGAGGAAATGATATTATTTAACACACTGCCTTCAGGCACTACAACTCTAATTTCAAATTTATCTTTGTCTATATGCTTGCAAATTTGATATAAGTACTTTCCGGCACCTCCGAAGTTTAAATCCGTGATAACATGCATTACCTTTATTTTATTCATTGTGCACTTCTCCCTTTTCCTTAGCCAAAAAAGCAGTGGCAGACCCAAGACCCAGCAAGACGAAATACATGAACATAATGTCATAATTATGCCATATATGGTCCACCATTCCTTGGATTGTACACCCCGCTATTCCGGCAAATATGCTTACCGAAATCACACTCAATTTATTGCCCTTGTATTTGATTGCAGATATAATATCCCTGGTCCAGGCTGTCATCATTGCAATAAAAGAAAGCAATCCTAAAATCCCCATTTCTATATAAATCATGAGAATGGTATTGTGGGCATGATAGGACTTGGCAGCATGCAGGGAATATATCTTGTAAAGCTCTTTAAACTGACCCAGCCCTGTACCGGTTATCCTGTAATCCCGGAGCATGTTAAAGGAAGCCTGGTATATTGACCTCCTGAAATTAGTGGAGGTATCGCCCCCCGTAAATATGGAAAGTATCCTTCTTATGATAGATTCAGGCAAGAGGGAAGAACCTGCCAGGCCCAAAATAATCAGGGCGGGAAGATAATCCCGAGCTGCCAGGATAACTACAATTATCATAGCGATAGCAAGACTCAGCATGCTTCCTCTGGATAAGGTCATAAGAACATTAGCCCCTCCTAAGGCCAATACTCCCAAGTAAAATAACTTATATATTTTTTTATCTGCTGTATAGAATAATGAGAATATAATGGGAAGTACCAGGACTAAGTATTCTCCGTACACGTTAGGATTGCCGAAAAAACTGTAAACCCTGGTTAAGGAGCTTGAAAAATCCTTATCCAGCCAGGCTTCATCCATGGGAGCACCGAATATGAACTGGTAAAAGCCGTACAATCCGACTATTATCGTTATCAGGACTATAGAATTAAGCACCAGGTACAATCTTTTTTCATCTTTTACAATATAGGGTGCAAATAATCCCATAAATGTAAAAGTCATATAAATAATAAAGACGCTGAGGCTTTCAGCCGGTCCCTTATTAAAGAACTGGCTCAGCACTATGGTGCCCATAAATGTCAACAGAAAAAATAAATACAATTTCGGGTATTTGAATGTACTGCCCTTATGCAAAAGTGATAAAACAGTCAGGCCTATTATTCCTGCACTTATGATAAGTCCGAGGGAAGTAGGGACTAAGGGCAGGATAATAAGCAGAATTGCAAACAAAACAAAATTAATATCTTTATAAATCATCAAGCTTATGATTAAACTATTGTTTATTATAAAACCGGCAATTTTCTTTAAAAACCTGTATATAACCTTTAAACCCTGAAGCCCTGTCAAGAGGCCACTGTTTATTGCACTGTCTTCAGGTCTTATTTGTGATGTCAAAAATTGAATGATCAGGCTTTTGTTTAATAGATTCATAAACCGGTCAATAAAATTATCTGCCACAGAACATAGATTGCTTTTTTTGTAATCATTTTTAATTTTTAATATTAACTTTCCTATTCCATATAAAATAATTGAATCAGAAAACATAAATTACCCCTTATTTTATTATTTCAGATAATTTGTCGTTTTTCAACAAATCCTTTTTAAGAATCAAATCAGAAACAACCAGTTCTTTTTGTTTCTCGCTGATTATTGACATGACTGAAGAATCTTCAACCGCCTTCTTAGATTCTATATCGTACAATACTTTTTCCTGGTTGTCATAATAATATCCCTCTAATATAACCGTCCCGTCCCTTTTTACCACATATCCGGGCTTATCATTCAAAAGAGACTCGCCTAAGGCGTAGGGATGGCTGAGACCCATGAGGTCCAAAACAGTCGGAAGTATATCAATTTGCCCGCCTGTCTTTTCAATGGTCCTTCCTTCCCCGTCTTGGCCGTTAAAAATCCATAGAGGAACTTTTTGTATCATGTTCCAATCCAAGTTGGAGCCGTCCAATTCCAGCAATTTCTCTAGCAGGCCCCTTTGGTCCTGATAAAGTCCGCTATGGTCTCCATATATTACAATTATTGTGTCTTCTAAGAGATTTTTTTCCCTCAGGTCATCAAATAAGTTTTTTATAGCCATATCTACATAGTTCATGGACTTTAAATAGTTTCCTAGCTGAGTATCTTCAAAATCTCCTGTTTTTAAATCAATATCCGTAAAAGCATCATAGGGATGGTGAGAGGATAAGGTAATTAAAAAGCTGAAAAACTTACCCTTATCTCTTGATATATCCAGGGCCTGCTTAAAAAAGGAATCATCGCTCAAGGCCCATCCTTTCTTTTCATCTAAATTAAAGTCATTTATTGAATAAAATTTTTCATAATCGAAATTCCTGTAAACCGCTTCCCTGTTCCAAAAGGAAGAATCATAGCTGTGAAAAACCCTCGACCTGTAGCCTTCCTCATTCAAAATGTCCGCCAAGGTCAAATATTCATTCAAAGGATACAAATAATTAACCGCCCCTACAGCTGCCGGGTACAGGGAATTATTCAGCATAAATTCGGCATCGGAAGTATTGCCCCCGGCTACCTGGTGGTATATGTTGTTAAAGTAAAAGCTGTTATTTTTGAGCCCGTTCAAAAATGGCGTAACTTCCTCTCCTTCAATAAGCAAATCCGCAACAAACCCCTGCATGGCTTCAACTTGAATAACTATCAGGTTCTTGTCCCTTTCGGTACCGAAATATTTACTCGTATCCTTATCTTTACCTGCATAGACTTCCCTTATAATTTCTTTTTCGTCTTCCTTTAAGGAAGTGTTCCTTGCTATTTTTTGTTTAGCAAAATCATATATGTCATAGGCGTGAAAATAAAGAGTACCGAAGTCCTTGGCTATATTTTTTCTCTCATATGCATGTCTTGTTGTATCTACATTTTTTCCATAAAAAGTAAAAATTATCAGAGAAAGGACCATTATAGCGATTATGCCGATGTTTCTTATTATTTGGCTGCTTTTCAACTTTTCATGAATATTTGTCCTCAAAAAATAAATAAAAAAGCCTAATACCGGAATATCTATGATAAAAACAAAATCCTTGATCTTAATCAAAGAAAATATGCTTTGAGATATGTCACCCACAAAGCCGATTTGGTATAGCATGGGTATGGTCAAAGGTATACCGTAGTACCTTCCGTATAAAGCATCGCTAAAGAGCACAAAGGAAGTCAATATATTGAGTATAAACAAGGATATTATACTCTTTCTTTGTGCAAGCAAGGCCGCTGCCAATACCAAAATAATGGTGCTCAGTATTATGAATTTAGATATATCACCCGTTAAACTAAAAGGGGGGGCCTGAAGTTTAATCGTATACTGTAAATAAAGGGTTTTTACAAAAATTGAAACTATGTTGAATATAATAAAAAATATTTCTAATACATATATATTTATATTTAAACTTTCAAATTTCTCTTTGCCTTCTCTTATAACCTGCAATACATGTATCTCCTATCCTTATAACGCTGACACTAATTATATAACATTTTATTGTCTAATACAATAAAATTGAATTGGACAAATATTCATAAAATAAAAATTCCCTCAAACCTTTCAGTTCAAGAGAAGGATCTAATGAGATTCTTCACTGCGTTCAGAATGACACTGTGTTCAGATTGACACCCTACGGGTTATTCACAGCAATGAGAAAGCCAATAACAAGTACTGTTATTGGCTTAAATTTACTCTTCAGGGTGTTTTATTTAATATACTCAACAGCGCTTAAAGCAGCTACCTTACCGAATACTAAGTTTTCAGTCAAGGGGCTTGCACCTTGGGTTCCTTCTCCTGCATTCTCGCCTGCCGCATACAATCCGGGGATAACCTTGCCTTCGGTATTGATTACCTGAGCATTAGTATCTACCTTCAGCCCGCCGAATGTTCCTTGTGCCGCCGGTGAAATTTCTAAACCGTAATAATCCGGATTTTCAAAGTCAATGCTGAGGTTAGTGCGGCCAAAGTCCTTATCTTCATTAGCTGCAACATAGCCCTTGTAAATTTCTACTGTTTCCAATAATCCGGCCTTGTCTATACCCATTTCTTCAGCTAATCCTTCCAAAGTAGGAGCTGATTTAAAGTAGCCTTTTTCATTATATTGGTTTATTAATCCCACATTAAGAAGAGTTTTATCAAATATCATATATGCCTTCTTGCCGGTCTGTTCCATTATGGCTGCAGATGTTTCCGTGTAGTCTCCCTGTTCGTTGGCAAATCTTTTTCCTTCCGCATTAACCATAATTGCTCCGTTATGTCTTAAGGGAGACATGGAAATTCTTAAATCACCTTCGTAATAGACACTTGGATTAACCCTGATATTTTCCATATAGGCAACATCCGCTCCGACTGCCTGTGCCATCAATATACCGTCACCTGTTTGTCCTATTGAACTTGAGCAGCCTATTCCTTCCCAACGGCTGTCGTATTGGGCAATCATATCAGGATTTGCCGCAAAACCGCCTGCACAAAGAATAACTGCCTTAGCATAGATATTATATTCGCCATCCGGTCCGGTTACTTTTACGCCTGCAACCTTGTCGCCATCCATGATGATTTCAGTTGCTCTTGTATTCAACCTGTAGTCTACACCTTGTTTTTCGGCTTCGTCCTTCAGTGCTTTAATAATGTGGGGACCGGGAGCGCTGCCATCTGCAGGGCTGTGCCCGTATGTGTTGATAACACGAGTCAAATCCATTCCCAAGCCCGCTAACCAATCAATTGCTTCACCACTTTTTTCCACGATAACCTTAGCTGCATCAGGATCACAGGTAGGGTCTTTCTTCATGTACCAATCAAAAAACTCCTCGTCTGAAACAGCAGTGCCCTGTTCCTGCATTATTTTTGAATTATTAGCGGTTAAACTTGTTGAACCGAAAATTGTATTGCCGCCTAACATGGGCATTTTTTCAACAAGTATTACATCTTTATTCCCATATTTTACATTGATTGCTGCAGTTAGACCGGAGCCCCCGCCGCCGACTACCACAACATCCGTTGTTACATCTTCAACCTTGTTTTCCCCTTCTGTCACAGGTTGTCCAGATTCATCGCCTTTATCACAGCCTGTAACCATTGATAAAAACAGTATACCGCAGATAATAATGCTCATGAATCTTTTAGTCTTAATTGTCATTTCTTCTTCCTCCTAATTTTGTAAAGTTAAAAAATTAACTTTAGTGTAATTTGAATTATATGATATTGTTTATTTATTGTCAATCGTTTGTTTAAACTTCATATTCTCTCCTATTTCGTTAAAGAGTCATTTGGAAGCAAGTGTGAACATCAAGCATTCTTCATTGAAATTTCAATAATCATATCTTTAAACCAATGACATTTATAATGGTACAATCTTACATTAACCCGATAATATTTGTTAATATTTCCACAATTTAGCATGATCTACATCAATATGGAAGCAAGTCAGGAAACATAAAAAAACGTCATCTGTATTGATGACGTTTGTTGAGCTTGATATGGGTCCTCAGCCTCTATCATTCAGTTTTTTTGTTTTTGAAAGAAGTGGTTTTTCTTGCATAGAGGGTTTGATTCATATGTTTTTCATTTTCCATTGCAACAGTATTTTCAGGCCTGTATGTCAAAATTTCATTATATGATTCCAATTCCTCATCCGAATCGGGTCCCACCGGTATCAAGCCGGTTAATTCCGTCGATGAGATTGCATTTTTGGAATTAATATCCCACTGAATATTGTATTTATCTTTTGATTTGTCAGTTTTATCGCTCATGATGAATCTCCTTGACTATATTTTATTAATAGTATGTCATAAAAAGAATATTTTAAACAAAAACTCCCTCAAACTTTAGTTCAAGGGAATTTATGAGCTTTATTTTTATAAGCATATTTCTAGCAAGATAGGGGTATGGTCTTGTCTTGGTCCCGAATCAATCATTTCAGACTTGATAACCTTATCTGCTATCCGGTTGCTTACCAGCCAATAATCAATTCTCCAGCCGGAATTATTGATTTTACTCGTTGCAACCCGCTGAGCCCACCAGGAATAAACCCCCGGCACGTCACCGTGAATATGGCGGAAAGTATCCGTAAACCCTCTGTCCAGAAGGTTTGTAAAACCTTCCCGCTCCTCGTCGGTAAAGCCCGCCGAGCGACGATTATTATCGGGATGAGCCAAATCTATTTCTTTGTGTGCAACGTTAAAATCGCCTGTAGCGATGACATACTTCTCTTTATCCAAGCTTTCCAGATAATCTGCAAATCTTATGTCCCAAATCCGGCGGTCTTCCAGACGGTTCAAACCATCACCCGCATTGGGAGTATAAACCTGGGTTAAATAAAAGTCTTCAAACTCTAAGGTTATGATTCTGCCCTCAGAGTCCATGGTGCCGGGTGCCCCGATTTTCGGAAAGGAAACGAGGGGCTTTAAATCCTTCTTATATAAGGACATGGTGCCGGCATAACCCTTGCGGGCCGGTTCTACCGAGGAATTCCAGACTATTTCATAATCAGGAAACATTTCATTTAAGATTTCAAAGTGTGTTTTTGAAGGGCCGGTGGCCGGCAGCTTTGTTTCCTGAAGGGCAATAACCTCCGGATTATATTCTTTAATTGTACTTAATACATTTTTTGATAATTTAGCACGCGGAGATTCACCGGTCAGTGCCGCATTTAATGAATCAATATTCCATGAAATAAACCTCAATGCCTTATCCCCCTTATTTTTGCTGAGTTTCTTTTATTGTAAACCATTTGATAAAAATCTGCAATCTTTATCTCTTGATCCTAACCTTTCCGCTTGCATTTTTACCGGTGATTTGTATCACGTATTCATCCCTTTCCGAAACGGTTACCGTGAATCTTCCTGACTTAAGGTCACTTCCCACATAGGGCTCACTTCCTTTTTTACCCATAATTGACAGGCCGATTACCCCTCCTTCACGAATGGTTTGAACCTCCAGTTCATCACCCTTGTCAAGGGATAATTCACACTTGTTTTGGGAGGTCCAATCCTTGAAAGTCATTGTGAATCCTTTTCCATCGGGATTCTCAAGAATAAGGATGCTGCCCTTTGTTGCGGTACAAGCTGATAAAGCTATTAAAACAGCAATAAATAACGGGAGAAAAACAATCGGATGCATGCTTTTAACCCTCCTTATCTTTGTGTTTTGTTTTCCAATAAGCATGACAATACCTCCTCTATAAACATGTCTCTCTCATTAACCCACGGGCTGTGGCCGGAATGCTCGAACCATACAATTTCCTTATGGGGGGCATTCAAAACCTCCACATATTCCTCGACTAAGGCCGTAGGCGCATTGACATCATGGCGGCCAAGGAAGAAATACAGGGGTACGGCTAATTCTGTATAATCGGTTCTCATGTTTATATTATAAAGCTGTTGGTAGACATGATTATATGTATTTATGATGCCGCGGAAGAAATTGATTTTATCAAGCAGGCCATATTCAGGAGACCCTATGTCACGAAGAGTGTTGTAACCCGGATTGTGAATATCCGGATTGCCTGCCATATAAGCACTGAGGTAATTTAAGTAAACAGCGCTTTTCCATGTTACGTCCTTTCCGTAATAGGGCGGCATACCGTTTGCCATCAGCCTTTTTATTATACCGGTATCGTTTTTGGACCTGGCAATTTCCAATGCCTTCTTGTAGTCAAGTCTTTCGGTCTCCGCAAAATCCACCATTTGCCCTGTACCGATAAATGCGTGATAAGACTCAGGGTACTTGTCAACAAGGAAGATCCCCAAGGCGGAGCCCCAGGATTCACCCATCAAATAAATCTTATCCTGTGAGAAACGGTCTTTTAAATACTCAGTCAATGTATGACCATCTTGGATATAGGTATGGGCATTAATATTTTTCGTTTTTTCCCCATAATAGGACTTGCCGGACCCGGGCTGGTCCCAGTTGACAACCACAAAATGCTTCTCAAGTTCAGCAAGTTCATGCCTCACCGCAGCCATCTGAGTACCCCCCGGGCCGCCTGCCAGAAAGAGAAGAACCGGTGCATTCTTGTCCCAACCTCTCAAGCTGACCCATTGCTTCCTGCCGTTTAACTCAAGCTCTATTAACTCCGCAATACTGTTTCCAGGTGTTCTTCCCTTTTCATCAACAATAGGCGGAGTAAAGGCGGTAAGCTGTGAATAGGCAACCAAACCCACGTTCAATATAATCGTAATGATTAAAAATACGGCTGTTTTTTTCATACTGATAAGCTGCTTTGTTATGGCCTTTTTCTTACTATGAGCAATGATATAGTAAACTGCTATGAATATAATTTTTCCAAGTGCAACAAGAGATAAAAGGGTCAAAATTACAAATAAACTTATTTGAATCATAATTAACCTCCTTACTGTTTAATGTAAATACATTCAAGAGCGTTTCCCATCACCGGTATATCGGTAATACGACAATCTTTGGGAAACAACCGGTTTTGCTCCATAAGACTTTTAATAAGGCTGATTTTTTCAGTTTCCTTCAGGGGTTCGCGGAAAATTAGCATACCGCCCGGTTTTAAGGACTCAGTCAGGGCGGGAATAATCTTTTTAAGTTGGCCTTCCCATATATCATGCAAAACAAAGTGGCAATACACTAAATCAAAGCTTTCATTTTCAAGTGCCGGGAATTCTGTTTGCACAAAGGTCACGTTACCATAACCCCGCAGATTCTTACGGCATTCATTAAGCCACCGCTCAGAAATATCAAGACAGGTCAAATGTCCCCTGGAAAGCATTTTTGCAGTATAATGGGCGACTGTCCCCATGCCGCAACCAAAATCAAGGACCCGATCATTGCCCTTAAGGGGCAAGCTATTGGCAAATGCCCTGTAGACTGATTTGCCGTAAAAAAGAAAGGCAATCTTGGTTAATAATATCTCTAAGCGACTCGGTTCATATTTCATGTTTTCACCTCACAAAAAAATTAAGCTGTATTTCAGATTCATTGCCATCATAGCAACCGAACCTGTCATACAGCTGATATCAACCTTAAATTT
>JAAYOE010000133.1 GCA_012520455.1 Tissierellia bacterium | reverse complement strand
ATAAAATCTAATCAAATTAAGTTCGGTACCAAGTACTGGACTTATTTTTTTAGGGACTGTTCTTTTTGTTCTCAACTGCATCCTTAACAGCTTACAAATATGCAGATTATTAAAGAAAATGCTTTTCGGGGAGGTTCTTTTCGTTCTCAACAGCATTCTCAGCAGTATACAAATATACTAATTATAAAAGAAATTGCGTGATATTTTTAATAAAACGGATTTTTCGAGAACGAAAAGAACCGTCCCCAAAAAATTTAAAAAAGTACTTGACCTGACGTAGTTCTTATGCTACTATTACTACGACAGACATGCTACATCAGGCGTAGTAACGCCAGACGTAGTAAAATAAAAGAAAGTGGTGAACACATGATTAGCAGCGATATCATCCGGGGCTATATTGATACCATGATTTTATATCTTTTGCTTAATGAGCCATCCTACGGATATGAGATATCCAAGAAGATAAAAGAATTGACCGATGAAAAATATATTATGAAGGAAACAACCCTTTACTCCGCGTTCAAAAGGATGGAAGCAAACGGCTATATAGAATCATTTTCGGGAGAAGAAACCTATGGAAAACCCAGGACATATTACAGAATTACTGAAGCAGGCGAAAGCTACTACAGGGAAAAATGCAAAGAATGGGAACTGACAAAGGAAGTAATAGAGAAATTTATCGTGAAGGAGAATAATAATGAATACAATTAGGAATTATCTGGACAATATGTTTTTAGGACTACCGGATACAGAAGATGTAAGAAGAGCAAAAAAAGAACTCCTGGCAATGATGGAAGACAAATACAACGAGTTGAAAAACAACGGGAAAACAGAAAATGAAGCCATCGGTATTGTAATATCCGAATTCGGAAATTTGGATGAATTGGCTGATGCCCTGGGTATAAGGCAGGCATTTGACAACAAATCGGATATTAATTTCGTAACCTATGAAGAAGCCGAAAAATATCTGGAAGATTCAAAGAACATTGCGCCAAAAACAGGAATAGGAGCATTTTTGTGCATAATGTCTCCAACATTTCTGCTGATCTTGTTAGGATTAAATGAATCAGGCTTTCTGCAGATTAAGGAAGAGAGGCTGGTAGCAGCAGGTTTAGTATTTTTATTGGGCTTAGTGGCTGCGGGAGTATCATTCTTCATCAGGTATTCAAGCAAATTAGAAAAATATGAATACCTCCAGAAAAGTGTTTTTTCCCTTGACTACAGTACGGAACAAATGGTTAGAAGCATGATGGAGCAAGATCAACCTTCTTACAGCTCAGCAGTAAATATTTCCGTTATAATGTATATTTTAAGTGCACTCCCGATTATACTCATAGCATTATTGTTTAATTCCGGTGGAGCAAGCATAATATCCGTAGCGGTTACCTTGACAATTGTTGCTTGTGCCACTTACCACTTAATCAGTAAAGGGGGCATCAACAATGCCTGCCAGGTGCTCTTGCAGCAAGGGGATTATTCAGTAAAAACAAAATCAAACACAACATTTCAAATTATCAGCAAGGTATATTGGCTGGCGGTTGTAGCGGTCTTCTTGTTATACAGCTTCATAACCAATAGGTGGGGTATATCTTGGATTATATGGCCAATTGCAGGAATAGTATTTGCAATAATAAAGATAGTTGCAGAAGAAAAATAAATCTGAGATCTTTCGCATACGCTCAGGATGACAACTAAGCTCAAAGTGTTTTTATATTTAGTCAAAAGTTTTTTCTTGTATAAGATGAAGTCTTAGTTATATAATGGGAAAAATCATATGATAGATTCAGGGGTGAAGGATGAAAAGCTTAGTAGTTTATTATTCAAGAAGTAATAATACGGAAACAGTTGCAAAGGAAATAGCAAAGGCAGTAAAGGGCGAAATCAAGAAGATTGAATTAATAAAGGAAGTCAGCTTCTTTTGGGCTGCAGTTACAGCCTTGCTTGGGAAAGAAGGAAAAATAAAACACGTTGATTTTGATTTTAGCGATTACGAAAATATATTTATCGGGTCTCCGGTATGGGCGGGTAAAACATCAACACCTATCAATACCTTTCTGAATCAAGCAGATTTCACCGGGAAAAATGTGTATGTTTTTCTTACACAGGCTGATGAAAAAACTCCAAGTTTGGTATTTGAATCTATGACAGCACGCATTGAAGCAAGAGGGGGCAAGGTAAAAGACCACTTCTTTATGCAAACAAATATGAAGAGCCCTCTTACAAGTGAGCAGGTAACTAAATCCGTTGAGGAATGGCTTAAGAATTTTAGGGACGGTTCTTTTCGTTCTTGAGAACGAAAAGAACCGTCCCTAAGCTTTTATTCAAATAAATAAAGCAGGTCCCCGTATCCTCTCTCCTCCATTTCCTCCACAGGGATGAATTTCAGGGAAGCACTGTTGATGCAGTATCTCAGTCCTCCTAATTCTCCGGGGCCGTCATTAAAAACATGCCCCAAATGGGAATCGCTGTTTGCTGTTCTCACTTCAGTTCTAACCATGCCATGGCTTAAATCAAGTTTTTCTTTTATAACTTTTTCATCAATGGGCTTTGAAAAGCTTGGCCATCCGCATCCTGAGTCAAATTTGTCCTTGGAAGTAAACAAGGGTTCTCCGGAAGTTATGTCCACATATATGCCTTCTTTGAAATTATCGTAATATTCGTTATCAAAAGGCGGCTCGGTAGCATTGTTTTGGGTAACATTATACTGCATTTCCGTCAGGGTCCTCTCTAATTCCATCTTTGATTTTACCTTGAACTTGGTGTCCTTTTGAGCCTCCTTCAATTCGTGAAACTCTGCTTCCCCGATATGGCAGTAGCCGCCGGGATTCTTGTCTAAATACTTTTGGTGGTACTCCTCTGCAGGGTAATAATTCTTAAGCTCCATCACCTCAACAGCCAAGGGCTCCGAATATTCCTTCTGCAATTCATCCAATGATGCTTTAATTACAGCTTCGTCGTCTTTGTCGACATAATAAACCCCTGTACGATACTGGCTTCCTATATCATTGCCTTGCCTGTTTACGGCTACAGGGTCAATTGCCTTATAAAACAGCTTCAGCAAATTTTTCAATTCAATTTTCTCAGGATCATATACAACTTTTACTGTCTCCGCGTGACCGGTATTTCTTCTGCAAACATCCTCGTAACTAGGATTCTCGGTATTTCCGTTTGCATATCCAACCTCGGTTCCCACAACTCCATTAATTAAGCTAAGATATTTTTCGGTTCCCCAAAAACATCCTCCCGCAAGATATATCATTTTATTCATTAAATCTTCATCCTTTCTTGTTAAATTAGCATTGCTTTCATTAAAAAAATCATCAAACAATTCACTATTTGTATTATTATCACATGCAAACAAAAAAATTATCAATAGTAATGTTAAAAACAGAAATACTGTTTTCTTATTCATATTACCCCCATATAATTAATTTAAACCATTTTTAGTTTTTAGAGTTTTTAGGGACGGTTCTTTTCGTTCTTGAAAACGAAACTTTCTAGGGACGGTTCTTTTCGTTCTCAAGAACGAAAAGAACCGTCCCTAGAAATTGCAAAACAACTCAAAAAGTGTACAAAAGTGGGATGGTATAGTATACTTAATGTAAGGGGGTTATGTAAATGAAGGCACTAGAACACAGAGAGAAAAGCTGTATGAAGCGCAAATAAAAGTGTTAGAGGCAAAAATAGCCTATTATGAAGGTCTTGATGACTTAAAGCCGTTTATAAATAATAGTAAAAACAAACAAGGAAATAAATTGTGATAAAATATTTATTATGAAAATCCCAAGGAGGAATACTATGCACAGTATAAAGATTAAAAGGGTATATGCAGCCCCCTCAGAGGATGACGGATATAGAATACTGGTTGACCGCCTTTGGCCGAGGGGAATCAGCAAAGAAAAAATCAACATCAATAAATGGGCAAAAGAAATAACTCCAAGCACTGAGCTGAGAAAGACATTCAAACATGACCCGGAAACAATGGATGAATTCAGGGACAGATACTATTTTGAACTGGATAACAATGAACAAGCTCCTGATTTTATCAATTTAATGAAAGACAAATTAAAAGAAGGCAATGTTACCTTGCTGTATGCAGCCAAGAATGAAGAATACAACCATGCCATCATTTTAAAGGAATGGATTGAAGAGCATATCTAAATCATATCTAAATCATATTATACCTGGTCATATCTGAAGCAGGTTACTAAGTGATCATTTATCAGTCCGATAGCCTGAAGGTGGGCATAGATAATGGTGGAGCCGACAAATTTAAAGCCCCTCCTTTTTAGCTCCTTGCTGACCTTGTCCGACAATTCCGATGTGGCAGGGATTTCGCTTAGATCCTTCCAATGATTTTTAACTACATTATTATCGACAAAGCTCCAGATAAAGTTATCGAAACTGCCAAATTCTTTTTGGACTTCCAAAAATTTTTTGGCATTATTTATTGATGCTTCAATTTTTCTCCTGTTTCTGATTATGTCCGGATTATTCATCAATTCTTCAATTTTAGCCTCATCGTACTCGGAAACCTTTTTAACATCAAAATTATCATATGCCTTCCTGTAGTTTTCTCTCTTCTTTAAAATAGTCAGCCAGCTAAGACCGGCCTGAACACCTTCTAAAATTAAAAATTCAAAATGCTTCCTGTCATCATGTACGGGAACTCCCCATTCCTCATCATGGTATTTAATATACAATTCATTACCTAAACACCAGGGACATCTGTTCATGATTTAACCTCTCATCATTGGATTTGTAATAAGTATAGCAAGTTTATCAAGAGCATGCAAATAAATATGTTTAATATTGCATAGATCGCCGGAAAAATACGACACCTTGTCATTGTATGCATACATCGCTAAGTGCCATTGCTATGAATACACGCAAGTGTTATTGTTGCTAACAACTCACAAACTGTCATTCTGAGAGCTTTAGCTCGAAGAATCTCATGAGATCCTTCGCATACGCTCAGGATGACAAAGCGCATACGCTCAGGATGGAATGAATATAAAATTATTAAAAAAAGGTATTGACAAAGTGCAAACAAAATGATACTTTTATAACGAACAACGTTCACAAAAAGAACAACGTTCTGACAAGGAGGATATATGGTTACCAGAAGAGAAAAAGAAATTGAGGCCATGAGGGAATTAATCATTGCTACAGCTAAGGAAATAATAGCAAAAGAAGGCCTCGACAATTTGT
>JAAYOE010000132.1 GCA_012520455.1 Tissierellia bacterium | reverse complement strand
CCTCCACTGATATTCTCTGCTCGATTCGCTAACAGAACAGGAAGGTTTCGCTTCGCTAATAAATATTTGTTATTAAGTCAGCCCTGTCACTCATTCTTTTACCAATAAACAGATTTTTCTGTTTATTGCATTTAATGTGGCCTTGATTACCCCATCAATTTTATTGTTTTCAACTATCGATGCTCCTATCAAAATATTTTCCTTGCCGTTTAATATTTCATTAACAGCCACAAGGACGGCTTCTTCTCCGATGATTCTTGAAAACTGCATATCTTCCACAATAAAACAATCAATATCAAAAGCTTGTCTGATTGCATCCAAGACCGACCTGGCAGCTGTGAGCATGGATTGTTTCTCTGATTTAAAACCTTCTGCTTGTCCGAAGTATTCTTTGCCATCCCAGGAAAATTTTGTTTTTATACTGACTCTGTCGGAAGTTGTTTCGATAGCATATCCTTCATACAAAAGCCTGAAATCCGAGTTGAAGGATAGGTTTTTTTCGATCTGTGCTACGCTGATAATCTTATAATCAACATCAGTATCAAACTTTGAAAGGAGTGCCGTACGTACATCTCGGGCTATTTGCTTGGTATGTCTGCTATTATCCGATAGCACATGTATTTCGCAGATTTCATTGTTTGAATCGGTTATTACTTTGCACGATATTACAGACTTGATATTTGACAGAAAATATTCCATTTCTTCGAAACTCATACATATCCTCCGAGTATTGTTAATTAATTATAATACAATACTGTTTAAATTTCAACATAAAATAAATCAAATTTCAACAATATTCTCATTTTTTTAATATTATAAAAATACATTCTTTTAAGGATTATCAAAAAAGATAAATTAAATCTTATTATCCCAAGAGCGTTTCTTTATCAGAGGTTATTGAAATACATGAGCAAGCCCGTGAAGATTGCCCAGGCTGTTTTTTCCTGGTAATCGGCTGATATGAGTTTTCTTTCTTCGTCATTGTTGGATAAAAATCCGCATTCTATCAAAATTACGGGAACCTTCGTATCATCCATGATTTTTATGCCCTTTTTAACCTGGGGCACCCGGGAATTGCTTTTATCAAGGATATTTTTCATGCTTTCCTGGATTGTTTCCGCTGCCGGTTTTGTTATGGGTTCATTGTTTTTTTGGTAAAAAACGTGGGCTCCGTAGTATTGTTTCTGCGGAAAAGAATTCAAATGCACAGATAT
This sequence comes from Tissierellia bacterium, assembly GCA_012520455.1. Classification (GTDB taxonomy): domain Bacteria; phylum Bacillota; class Clostridia; order Tissierellales; family Sedimentibacteraceae; genus Sedimentibacter. Next base: position 18,357 of record JAAYOE010000132.1, on the reverse strand, counting down.
TACCAAATCGGCACCGGACTGGTTTATTAGTTCAACCCTGTTTTTTAAGTCTTCGTTTTTCTTATCCCTTATTGTTCCTGACAAGTTTGTGTACAGGCCTTCGTCATCATACCGGGTCATCTCAACCTCAAACCCGGTTCCTTCCAAAAAACTCATAAGTTTTTTGGAAATGGCCAAATTAATCGGGGCTTCGGCAACTTTCATATCTCCGCTTGCTCCCTGGTCAACCCCTCCGTGGCCCGGGTCTATGAGGATTTTGATTCTATCCGGCTTGTTGTCGGCGGCATCTATGGTTTCCGCTGTCTTTTTTATGTTCTGGAAGATGCTTATAAGCATGATAAGGGTTATTGCAAGGGCAAATATGAAATTGAGTCTTTTTAAAATGTTCTCCATACTTCCTCCCATAAATTCTTATAGTTAAATTTATGAGAGGAGAATACTTATATGACAAAAAAGGATGAAGGGTGCCTTAGATTAGCTTCTTTTCCAAATTGCCGGGTATAATAAAACTATAACCGGGATGATTTCCAGCCTCCCTAAAATCATATCAGCAATGAAAATAACTTTGCTCAGACAAGAAAAACCTGCATAATTTCCCATGGGACCTACTGCTCCAAAACCGGGCCCTATATTGCTGACAGTTGCAATTACTGCTGAAAATGATGTCATAAAATCATGATTATCCAAAGATACGATAATGACGGACATTATTATGATTAAAACATATGCGATAAAGAATATTAAGACACTTTTCAAAGTATCTTCGTCCAAAGCCTTGCCGTCGACTTTAATCCTTTGTATGGATTTTGGATGGATTGTATGCTTGATTTCAGAAAACAAAGTTTTTATAAGGATTAAAATCCTTACGGACTTGACACCGCCTCCTGTTGAGCCTGCACTGGCGCCGAAAATCATTAAAGTTAACAGGATTGATTTTGAAAACATAGGCCATAAATTAAAATCTACCGTTGAATATCCTGTGGATGTAACAACTGAAGAAACCGCGAATACTGAATGTCTTAAAGCTTCGAAGTAATTGTTGGAATTAAAAAATGTATTAACAAAAATAAGACCTACTCCCAAAACCACATAAATGCAATAAAAACGAAACTCTTCATTTTTAAAAATACTTTTATAATCTTTTCTTATAAGAAGGTAATATAAAGTAAAGTTTATGCCGAATGAAAACATTCCTATTGCAATAATCCACTCAATCCAAGGATTGTCATATGCTCCAACACTCAGAGCATCCATGGAAAAGCCTCCTGTTCCGGCCGTTCCAAAAGCATAAATAAATGAATTGAATACCGGCATGCCGGCAAGAATTAACAGGATAACAAGAATGACGGTCATTATCGTGTAGATTATATATAGAATTTTAGCTGATTCTCCTATTTTAGGAACTAATTTTCCCGGCGTCGGTCCCGGGCTTTCAGCCCGCATTAAAAATACAGTACGTCCTCCGATTGACGGAACCAATGCCATTGTAAATACCAATACACCCATACCGCCTATCCAATGGGTAAAACTCCTCCAAAACAAAAGCCCTCTCGGCATGATTTCAATATTGGGGACAATGCTTGCGCCCGTTGTTGTAAACCCGGATACCGTTTCAAAGAGGGCATCAATATAAGATGGAATAGAACCGCTTAAATAAAAGGGCAGGGCACCAAAAAGGGACATTACCAGCCAGCTTAGAGCGACAGCTGCATAACCTTCTCTTTTCCGCATTTCTGTTCTGTCAAAGGTAAACCTCGACAAAATAAATCCTGTTGAGGCGCATGTTGCAAGTGCTATAAGAAAAGCCTTGATTTCGTATGACTTGTCATATATTGATATCAATAAAGGCGGAACCATTAATACTGCTTCCCAAAACAATACGATTCCAAGTACCTTAAGTACTGTTTTTACTTTCACCGTTAACCTCCAATGGATAGATTAAATGCTCTTTCTTATGCCAATATATCGCTAAGGTCGGTTATAAACCCTGTCTTAGAAACAACGATAACCTTGTCATTTTCTTTAATCACATCATTTCCATCAGGAATAATAATTGTTTTGTTTCGCACGATTGAAGCAATTAAAACGTCATTTTTCAGGCTCAGGTCCTGCAATTTTATATCTGTTACATTAAAAGAATCCTTAACCGTAAATTCCACGATTTCGGCCTTATTGTCAAGTATTCTGTACAATTTTTCAACTGCGATTCCTTGTGAATTATCCAGTGCTCTTATATATCTCAATATATAATTGGCAGTGATATACTTAGGGCTTATTATGCTGTCCAATCCTAATTTTTGAACAATTGGAAAATAATTTTGTCTGTTTATTTTTAAAATAACCTTAGGTACCCCGCACTGATGGGCATACAAGGAAATTATCAGGTTTTCTTCGTCCCTGTCGGTTAAGGCTACAACTGCATCTGCCGATTCGATATTTTCGCTGTCCAGAACCTCCTGGTCGGTGCCGTCTCCGCAGATTATCATTGACTTAGTGAGAATATCATTTAATATTAAACACCTGTCCTTGTTAAGCTCAATTATTTTTACGTTCAAATCCATTTCTTCAAGAAGCCAGGTTAAATATATGGCTGTTCTGCTCCCGCCTATTATTGTTACATTTTTAACTTTGTGGGTATTTCTGCCTAAATATTTAAAAAATCTTGAGATGCTGTTTCTTTCTCCAATCACCTGCACCAAATCATCAGGCAAAAGGACAAAATTGCCTTTTGGTATAAAGACCTCATCTCCCCTCATTATAGTACAGAACAATATCTTTGAAGGGAGGAGCTTGCTCAAATCCACAAGCTTAGTGTTAATAATGGGGTCTGTTTCCAAAACCCTGAATTCAACCAACTCAACCAAGTTATTGGCGAATGCTTCAACATCCACTGCAGAAGGAAATTGAATCATTTGAGCTATTTCAGCGGCTGCTTCCATTTCAGGATTAATTACCATATCTAATTCAAGCTCTTCTCTCAGCATTTTAAATTCGTTAGAATAATCCGTGTTCCTTACTCTTGCAACGGTATGCTTTGCTCCTAATTTTTTCCCGATGACACAACAAATCATGTTTAATTCATCGCTGTCGGTTACTGCCAACAAAATATCAGCCTCGCTGATACCTGCTGTTTTTAGTATATCCACGCTTGCACCGTTGCCTTTGATACACATAATATCAAGGGTTTCGTCTGCATGGGTCAAGACATCGTCATCGTTATCTATTAATATTATGTCATGGTCTTCGGTTGAAAGTTGCTCAGCTAAGGTATAGCCGACTTTTCCTCCGCCTACAATTATAATCTTCATTTTTTTCCTCCATATATTTAAAAAGGATAACCAAAATATAGGCTATCCACCCTGATAGTTAATTCTCACATAAGACACCATATCCGGCAGGACTTAGATGGCTTACTCCGCAATTACCGTTTTCACAAGTAACGCTTTGACCGCAATAAAATATTATCTTAAATCTATTATATGTTTTATGGAATAAATGTCAATATTATTTGTAACTGCTACGAATTACCCGCAGGGTGTCGTTCTGAACGCAGTGAAGAATCTCATGAGATCCTTCGCATACGCTAGGATGACAAAAAGTATAATTAATTTATTCGTCCAAAAATAGACATATGGTCAGAAAATTGACACGTCAATATTTTTACTATATAATAAAGCCTTGATATTCTAAGGGTTATTTTTTTAGTGTACTTGGCATGACTATTGCTTGATATACGGTTTAAGAACAATATGGGGACTTAAAGGAGGATTACATGAGGATAAAAGAACATCCCATACTTAAATTCAATAAAGTAAAAAAAATAAAGTTTGTTTTTAACGGCCGGGAAATGGAAGGATATGAAGGAGAAACAATTGCCGCCGCCTTACATGCGCAGGGAGTCAAGGTTTTGGGAAAAAGTTTATTTTTGCACAGACCCAGAGGTTTCTACTGCGCTATAGGCAATTGCTCTTCCTGCCTAATGACGGTGAATGGGGTTGCCAACGTTAAAACCTGCATAACCGATTTAGAGGAAGGAATGATAGTGGAAACACAGGACGGCAAGGGAGTGATAGTATGAAACAGGCAGATATTGTTGTTATAGGAGGGGGCCCGGCAGGACTTTGTGCTGCCATAAGCGCGGCTCAGTCCGGTGCAGGGGTATTGATTATAGATAAAAATAAGAATTTAGGCGGCCAGCTTATAAAACAAACACATATGTTTTTTGGCTCGGAAAAACAATATGCATCTACCAGGGGAATCGACATACCGGAGATTTTGATGAAGGAACTTGATAAATACAGAGAAAAAGTTGAAATTAAAACGAATTCTACGGCATTAGGCTTGTATGAAGACGGAATTATAACCGTTTTGGAGAAAGAAGACAATTATTATAAGATAGAGCCTAAAGCAGTTATTGTGGCAACGGGAGCCTATGAGAAATTCTTAAGTTTTCCAAACAATGACCTGCCGGGAATTTACGGTGCCGGAGCTGTTCAAACCTTGATGAATGTTCACGGGGTTAAACCGGGGGACAGGGTCTTGATGGTGGGAGCCGGCAATATTGGTCTGATTGTGAGCTATCAGCTCATGCAAGCAGGAGTGGAAGTAAAGGCAATAATCGATGCGGCACCCAAAATAGGCGGATATTTGGTACATGCTTCTAAAATCAGGCGGATGGGTGTGCCCATACTTACATCCCACACCGTAAAGGAAGCGATCGGGCAAGACTTCCTGGAAAAAGCTGTTGTATGGGAGGTTGACGAAAGATTCAACCCCATACCGGGCACGGAAGTGACTTTTGATGTTGACGTGATGTGTATATCAGTAGGTCTTACACCCTTGAACGAGCTTCTTGCCATGAGGGGGTGCCAAATGAAGTATGTGCCTCAATTAAGCGGCCTCGTTCCCGTAAGGAACGAGAACTATGAAACAAGCGTTGAAAACATATTTGTTGCAGGAGATGCTTCCGGTGTGGAAGAAGCAAGCGCTGCCATGGTTGAAGGCTTTTTGGCCGGTTTGTGCGCTGCTGCAAAAATAGGATATAAAGCCGATGATTTTGACGACAGAAGAAAAGACTATATGAATCAATTGAATAATTTGCGCTCGGGGCCTGCAGGCAGCCATATACTAATGGGTCTTGAGCAGATAAGGAGGTAACCATGTTTGAAAAAACAGGCATTCCAAGCAGGGATATGATAATGGAAAAATTTCCTTCAATGGATAGAATAAATAAGGGTCCGGCAGCCATTGTCGAATGTTATAGGCAGATACCATGCAACCCTTGCGAGACTGCATGCAGGTTTAAGGCAATAAGGGTGGGAGAAGACATAAATAATATCCCCCAAATAAATTTTGATAAGTGCATGGGCTGTGCCATATGCCTCAGCAAGTGCCCCGGGCTTGCAATCATGATAGCAGACGGCTCAAAGTCAGAGGATACAGTAGAGATTAAGATACCCTATGAGTTCTTGCCCCTTCCCGAGGAAGGTCAGCTTGTCAAAGGCTTGAACAGAGAAGGAGCCTATATTACGGATGTTAAGGTTTTAAAAGTTACAAACCCAAAGTCTTTTGACAGGACGCCTGTGATTACGATTGAAGTTGACAGGAAATTTTTGTATGAGATAAGAAATATCAGGGTGGAGGTTTAAAATGGATGAAAACACTATAATCTGCAGGTGCTCGGATGTTACCCTGAAGGAAATAAGAGACCTCATAAGCCAAGGTTATCTTACCTTTGATGAAATAAAAAGAATTACCCGTGCAGGTATGGGACCCTGCCAGGGCAAGACCTGCGGTCATTTGATAATGAGGGAGATAGCAAATGCAACCGGCCAAAATATAAAGGATATCAAATTCCAAACCAACAGGCCTCCTGTTGTGGGAGTGAAGCTGGGACTTATTGCCGAGGAGGGAAGAAATGAAGAATAGGGCGGAAGCTGTTATTATAGGAGGCGGAATATCCGGCTGCTCCATAGCATACAACCTGGCAAAAAAGGGAATGAAGGATATAGTGGTTTTGGAGAAAAACTATATCTGCAGCGGGTCTACCGGCAGGTGCGGAGCCGGGGTACGAATGCAGTGGGGAACGGAAATGAACTGCAAGATTGCCAAAAAAAGCATTGAGTTCTACGAAAATGCCAACGAAATACTCCAGTATGAAAGAGATGTGGAATTTAAACAAAAAGGTTATCTCTTGGTTGCAGATACTGACCATGAGGTAGACCAATTCAAGAAAAATATCGAAGTACAACATTCATGCGGTATCCCGTCAACCATGCTCTCTTTGGAAGAAGCAAGGGAGATCGTACCATACTTAAATACGGATATATTGAAGGGAGCAGCCTTTTGCGGCAGGGACGGCTTCTTAAACCCCTTCCATACAACGGATGCCTTTTACAGGGCTGCAAAGAGACTGGGAGTGGAATTCTACACCTTTACCGAAGCTACAGGAATAAGAACCGAAAAGGGAAGGGTAACCGGAGTTGAGACAAACAAAGGTTATATTTCCACTAATATTGTCGTTAATGCTGCTAATGCTTACGGAAAAAGCATCTGCGATATGGTTGGCCTTGATGTGCCCATATACTCGGAAAGACATCAGATTCTTGTAACGGAGCCGGTTGAACCTATGCAGGACCCCATGGTCATGTCCTTCGGCCTGAATTTTTACATCCAGCAATCACCTGAAGGCAGCTTTATAATGGGGAGGGGGGACGATAAGGAGCCCAAGGATTTAAGGGTTACATCCTCCTGGCAGTTCCTTGAGGAAATGGCAAAAACCATAGACATGGTTTTGCCCCCCGTATCCAAGCTTAGGGTAATCAGGCAATGGGCAGGCCTCTACAATATGACGCCTGACAAACAGCCTATTTACGATGAGGCAGAAAATGCTAAAGGTTTTTACCTTGCCTTAGGATTCAGCGGCCACGGTTTCATGTTCGGGCCTATAACGGGTATTGCCATGTCTGAAATGATACTGAAGGAAGAACCTACAATTGATGTAAGCATGCTTAATTTGAATCGTTTTAAAACCGGTAAGCTCCTCATGGAGCCGTCAGTGGTTTAATTAAGAAATAGGGGTCTCCTGCCTCTTGGTTTAGGGAGGGTCCCCCCTTTTTATTGATTTTTAGGTCCAAGGGAAGTATAATGATTGTAAAGAATTTGAAAACTTATATCGAGGTGGAGAATGAGGAAAGAATATTTAAATAGGTTAGTCCATATTCTTAAGAAGAATGAAATCGATGCAATATTGATTGCTCCTTCGGAGGAAATGGAATTCATAATGGGGCACAACACCCATCTTTGTGAAAGGTTTCAAGCATTGGTCATAAAAAGTGACGGAAGTTATTTTTATATTTGCAATCTCTTGACGGTAGATGAAATTCAAAGCGTTTTAGGTCCGGATGTAAAGGTATACGGCTGGTTTGACGGGGACGTGTTCACGGATACGGTCAAAAAGGCATTTGAAGACCAGGGCCTGACAGGGAAGACCATAGCCGTAAACTCTACGGAAAGGGCTTTTATAATACTTCAGATAATGGAAGCCATGGATGTTAAATTCATTAACGGCAAACCATATTTGGAAGACATGAGGATTATTAAGAGTGAAGAAGAACTTAACAATTTAAGAATGGCTGCCCGTATTACGGATGAATCGTATGAAGAATTGCTGAAGTTTATAAAACCGGGAATTAAGGAAGCGGACATAGCCAAGAAGATGAATGAAATATTCAGGGAAAAGGGAGCGGATGAAGGTTTTACCATGGTGTGCTCGGGACCCAATTCATCATATCCCCACTATAACGATGACCAGAGGGTAATTCAGGAGAAGGATATAATTGTACTTGACTGGGGCTGCAAATACTATAATATGTGCGCCGATATGTCAAGGACCGTATTTGTAGGGGGCATAACCGAGGAAGAGAGAAAGGTTTATGAAATTGTCAGAGCCAGCCAGGAAGCAGGAGAAAAAGCCGCCGTAAAGGGGGCCTATATACCCGATGTGGATAAGGCCGCAAGGGAAATAATCGAAAAGGCAGGATACGGCAAATACTTCTTCACAAGATTAGGACACGGGATAGGATATTCGGTCCATGAGGCCCCTGATATTAAAGCAAGCAACAAGCGATACCTGGAAGAAGGAATGGTGTTCAGCATTGAGCCCGGAATATATATAGCCGGAAACTTTGGAATCCGCATTGAAAATATAGTTGCTGTCACTAAAGACGGCAATGAAGTATTGAATAAGGCATCTAAAGAAATAATGATTCTTTAAATGAAGGGGACTCAGATGACGGGGGGGCACACCCCCTGTTTGAGGTCCCTTAATCATGTCTTATAAAATAATCTTGTATATTATTTATATATTCATTATAATACTATTAAAAGATATGGGTTTATAAGTGAAAGACATAAAGGGATTATCAATAATTAGCATAGGCAGGAAGCAGAAATATGACTGATTCAGATAAGAGGCAAAAATTAAGGTATTTTTTCAAGGAATGGGTTTTACCCGTTATAATAGCCTTGATAATAGTTTTATTTTTAAATAAGTATGTTTTCATACTGGTAACAGTACCTACCGGCTCAATGGAAGATACCATCATACCCGGCGACAGGTTGTTTGTGAATGAATTGTTTGATATAGATGATGTAAAAAGGGGAGATATATTAATTTTCAAGTCAGATGAATTAGATGACAAGAGACTGGTTAAAAGGCTCATAGGACTGCCGGGGGAAACCGTTGAAATAGAAAGTGACGGCAGCATCTACATAAACGGAGAAAAAATCGAAGAGCCCTATGCAGCCAACTTCCAGGGAGAAGAAAAGGTATTTGTCATACCGGAAGGGTCCTACTTTTTTTTGGGAGATAACAGGCCTATATCCTATGATGCAAGGTACTGGAGGGAGCCTTATATCAGTGAAAATGATCTGATAGGCAAGGTTGAATTCAGATTTTTCCCCCTTAACAGAATAGGAAAAATAGAATAAAACTGAAAGAATGAATATGTCATCCTGAGCGAGCGAAGGATCTCATGAGATTCTTCGGGCTGAAGCCCTCAGAATGACGGTGACGTGTATTCACAGCAATGACAAAAATGTTCTTTGGAATCATAATAGCGAATGTTAATAACAATAATAGAATGTAAATATGGAGGTTATGATGGGGAAGGTTTTGGAAGGCTTAAAGCCGGAAAAGGTGTTTTACTATTTTGAGGAAATATCAAAAATACCTCGCTGTTCCGGAAAAGAAAAGCAGATTTCCGATTATTTGTATAATTTTGCTAAATCAAAAAATTTAGAAGCAATACAGGATGAGCATTTAAATGTAATCATTAAAAAGCCTGCTTCAAAGGGGTATGAAAATGCACCTACGGTGATGCTGCAGGGCCACATGGACATGGTTTGCGAAAAAAATGAAGGGGTTGACCATGATTTTGACAGGGACCCGATTAAATTAAGAATTGAAGACGGCTTCCTATATGCGACCGAAACAACACTTGGAGCCGATAACGGTATAGGAGTGGCTATGGCTATGGCTGTTCTTGATTCGGATTTAGATCATCCTGCTCTTGAGGTGCTGATAACAACAGATGAAGAGAAGGGGATGACCGGGGCTGATAAGCTTGATGGAAGCTTGTTTAAGAGCAAATATTTAATAAACTTGGACAGTGAAGAAGAAGGAGTTTTCACCGCAGGCTGTGCGGGAGGAAGCGAAATTGACTTTAAAATACCCCTTAAAATTCAGGATACAAAGAAAAGTGCATATAAAATATGCGTCAAGGGACTTTCCGGCGGTCATTCCGGCTCGGATATCCACAAAGAAAAAGGCAATGCAAATAAAATCTTAGGAAGGATCCTCTATGATTTAATTGATGATGCAGATCTTTTCAGCATTGAGGGCGGCTCAAAGACAAATGCCATACCAAGGGAAGCAAATGCGGTGGTAACGGCGGAAGATTCAGCCAGGTTATATGAAGTGGTAGATAAATGGAATGAAATTCTGAAAAATGAATATAAATCTACAGACCCGGATGTAAGGGTGACCTTGACTGACCTAAAAGAAGAAGTGTTTCCTTTGGAAAAAGATATATTCAAGAAAACAACTGCTTTAATAAGCCTGATTCCCGTAGGGGTACTGTCAAAAAGCACGGAAATCGACCTGGTTATATGCTCCAATAATTTAGGTGTCATAACCACTGACGAAAAGTATATAAAAGTGTTTAACCACCCTCGAAGCAGCGTGGAAACCCTCCTTACCAAAGATTTTACACCTGCCATGGAGCAGTTGGCTTCCGTATTGGGAATAGAATGTGAAAAAGGGAGTTTTTATCCCGGCTGGGAATATGCCAAGGAATCTAAAATCAGAGATATATGCATTGAAGCCTACAGGGATTTGTTTAAGAAGGAGCCTATAGTCAGTGCCATACATGCTGGTCTGGAGTGCGGCTTATTAATGGATAAGATTCCCGGACTTGATGCCATATCCATGGGACCGGACGCATATGACGCCCATTCGCCCAATGAACATGTAAGCATAGAATCAGTGGGAAATATATATAAATTATTATGTGAAATTTTAAAAAGAATTAAATAGACTGTCAGCGAATGATATAAAGGAATTTTTGGTGACACGTGAAATATTTGTATCTAAACTGTTAACATTTTAGATTATATGAATGTAATGTAAAGCTTATCCAAATAAAAGTATTTGCATGTTTATCCGAAATATTAAGTGATTTTATAGCATATTGCAAGCGTTATCACGTTTTTACTCAATATAAAATTACATATTGGGTATAAAAATAAAATATTGATATTATAAAAATTACGTGTTATAATAATCTGTGTTTTAAGTGTATCAAGATGACCAAAGAATGTTACAACCTTATAATTTGTACATTCTTATTATATTCTTGAATATAGTGTAATACTGGAGGTAATAATGGATTCAAAATTAGCTTTATACATTGTTAAGAGGCTGACCTTGGCAGTGATTACCATATTTTTAATAATCACCATCACTTTTTTCGTAATGCATGAAGTGCCCGGAGGTCCCTTCTTGAGCGAAAAAGCGCCAAGTGCTGCCGTTACTGCGGCATTGGAAGCAAAATACGGATTGGACAAACCTAAATCTGAGCAATTTGTGACCTACCTTAAGGGTATTATGAAAGGAGATTTCGGTCCTTCGATTAAGCAGAGGGGAAGAGAAGTTACCACGGTTATCATGCAGGGCTTCAAGGTAAGTTTTAAATTAGGCGGTACTGCGGCAGCGATAGCATTGGCCATAGGTATCGTGTTAGGTTCAATCGCGGCAATTTTTCATAACAGGATCATAGATAAGATTATTATGGTTGTAACAACCGGTTTGGTTGCCATGCCGTCCTTTATCATAGCCACCTTGCTTTTACTGGTCTTTTGTGTGTGGATGGGAATTTTTCCAGCTAACGGAAATGAACCCGGCGGACTGGTACTTCCTATTATATCTCTTAGCCTTTATCCCATGTCATACACTACAAGGCTTACCAGGTCCAGTATGCTTGATGTATTAGGCCAGGACTATATAAGAACGGCAAGGGCAAAAGGAGTAAAACCCGGAAAGGTATTATTCAAACATGCTCTTCGCAATGCCGTGACACCTGTCGTAACATATGCCGGTCCCATGTTTGCATATATTATTACGGGAAGCTTGGTTGTGGAAAAAATATTTGCGGTACCCGGGCTTGGAAAGGAATTTGTTTCAAGCATAATAAATCGTGACTACACAATGATTATGGGAACCACGATATTTTTAGGAGTACTCATTGTGATAATGATGTTAGTTTCGGATATCTTGTACAAGGTATTTGACCCCAGAATAGATTTAGGATAGAAAGAGAGGATATGATATATGAATAAGACAGACGAAATGCCCAAAAAGAATCCTCTCAGTTTTCAACTGAATTTGAAGGATTTTGAAAAAGCAACGGATGAAGAAAAGGCTCAGCAGGTCAGGATGAGTGAAAGCATCACCTTCTTTAAGGACGGGATGAGGCGGTTAAAAAAGAACAAGATAGCAATGACCTGCTTGGCCATATTGATTCTGATAGCCCTGATAGTGACTTTTGTGCCCATGATATATCCCTATACCTATGAGCAGCAATTGGGAGTAGCACAAGGGAAAAGAATAGACAAGACATATAACAATTTAAAACCCTTTGAATATGGAGAAACAGAGTTAGAGCGTATTGCAAACGGTGAAAAAATATTTCCCCACATATTCGGAACCGATGCTGCAGGAAGAGATTATGCCATAAGAGTTATATACGGAGCAAGAATTTCCTTACTGGTTGGATTTTTTGCAGCACTGATTGTTTTGATAATAGGAGTGGTATACGGGTCTATTGCCGGTTATTTCGGAGGTAAAACTGACCTTTTCCTGATGAGGATAGTGGATATCATTTATGCTTTGCCGGACATGCTGATTATCATATTATTGTCCGTTGTATTAAAACAAGTATTGGGACCTAAGATAGACGGGACATCCTTTGCTAAAATAGGGACTGATATGATAAGCATATTTATCGTATTTGCCTTGCTGTATTGGGTTAGCATGGCAAGGCTGGTGCGTGGTCAGATTCTGTCAATTAAGCAGAATGAATATATTTTAGCGGCGAAATCGGTTGGCTCCAGTCCCTGGAGAATTATAAAGAAGCATTTGCTTCCAAACAGTATGAGTGTTATAATTATTTCTACCGCATTGCAGATTCCGTCTGCTATATTTACAGAGAGCTATTTGAGTTTCCTTGGTTTGGGTGTTTCAATACCCATGCCCAGCTTAGGCTCTTTGGCTTCGGATGCATTGACCGGGATTTACTCTTATCCCTACAGGCTGATAATACCCGCGATTGCCATCTGGTTGATAGTTTTGTCCTTTAACCTGTTGGGTGACGGGCTGAGAGACGCATTTGACCCAAAATTAAAGAAGTAGGAGGAATGAAATGAGTTTATTGCAGGTAAAAGATTTGTATACTTCATTCTTCACTTCTTCAGGTGAGGTGAAGGCTGTTAACGGAGTATCATTTAATTTGGAAGAAGGCAAGGTTTTGGGTATTGTAGGTGAATCAGGCTCGGGAAAGAGCGTTACCGCATATTCAATACTTCAAATACTGACACATCCCGGAAGGATAGTAAGCGGCAGCATAAAATTAAAGGGTAAGGAATTAGTGGGCTGCAGCAAGGAAACCATACAAAAGATCAGGGGGAACCAAATCTCTATTATTTTCCAGGACCCCATGACAAGCCTGAATCCCGTATTTACTATAGGAAATCAGTTGATGGAAGCAATTTTATTGCATACAAACAGGAATAAAGAAGAAGCTAAAGACAGGGCTATTGAAATGCTGAGACTGGTCGGCATAAACGAACCGGAAAAAAGAATTGACCAATATCCTCACGAGTTTTCCGGCGGAATGAGACAAAGAGTTATGATAGCCATGGCTCTTGCCTGCGAACCGGACATTTTGATAGCGGATGAGCCCACAACAGCTTTGGATGTTACAATTCAAGCCCAGATTCTTGATTTGATGAAAGAGCTGCAAAAGAAATTAGGCATGGCAATCATCCTGATTACCCATGACTTAGGTGTAGTGGCAGAAATGTGCGATGATATAATTGTCATGTATGCAGGACAAATATCGGAAAGAGGAACGGCAGACGATATATTCTATAATCCGAAGCATGAATATACAAAGGGATTATTAAAATCCATACCTACTGTTCAGAATCAAAAACAACGTCTAAAGCCAATCGGAGGCAATCCGGTAGACTTGTTGAACATGCCGGACGGATGCCCCTTTGCACCGAGGTGTGACAATGCAATGAAGATTTGCCTTTCCGTTAATCCGGTGGAGATAAAGTTAGAAGGCAAACACACTTCCAGGTGTTGGATGAACGTAAGAGAAGGTCTTGAAGACGGAACTCTTACCAATAAACAAGTAGAGGAGATGTATCATGGAGAATAAAAACAATCTTCTTGAAGTAAGAAATTTAAAACAGTATTTCAATATTCCGGTTGGCTTGTTAAAGAGCAAACCTTTAAAAGCTGTGGATGATATATCCTTCAGCATAAGAAAAGGCGAAACTTTAGGTTTGGTTGGAGAATCCGGCTGTGGCAAAACAACGGTTGGAAGGTCTATATTGCAGTTATACAAACCAACGAGCGGAGAAATAATATTTAACGGCAAAAAGATTGAAAGCAAAGAGTCTATAAAATATTTAAGACAAAATGCTCAGATGGTATTTCAGGATCCATATTCTTCCCTAAACCCCAGGATGACTGTGGGGGATATTGTGGGAGAGCCCTTGGATGTTATGAATATATATAAAAGCAGAAAGGAAAGAGACAAGAGGGTTAATGAATTAATGGAAATCGTCGGGCTGTCAAGCGAGCATGCCACTCGTTATGCCCATGAATTCTCCGGAGGCCAGCGTCAAAGAATAGGCATAGCAAGAGCCTTGGCTGTCGAGCCTGAATTCATAGTGTGCGATGAGCCCGTATCTGCCCTGGATGTTTCAATCCAAGCACAAATCATCAATAAATTTGAAGATTTACAGGAGCAATTGGGACTGACTTATCTCTTTATCGCTCATGACTTGTTGGTTGTAAAACATATATCCGACAGAATTGCTGTTATGTATTTAGGGAGGATGATGGAATTAGCTCCTTCAGACGAATTGTATAATCATCCCCTTCATCCATATACAATTTCATTAATGTCGGCTGTGCCTATCCCGGACCCTAATTACGCAAGAAGCCATCAGAGGCTGCTGCTTCAGGGAGATGTGCCCAGTCCTCTCAATATGCCTTCAGGTTGTCCCTTCAGAACAAGGTGCAACAGGGCAACAAAAGAGTGTGCAGAGGTCAGGCCGGAACTTAGGGAAGTGGCCCCCGACCACATGGTTGCATGTATTCATGTGTAGATAGATAAAAAGGTATGGGGACATGTAAATGTCCCCGGCTTGAATGATGTGATATTAATTATTAATTAATTAATATATATATTTTATAGGAGGAAAGTTATGAAAAAATTTTTATCATTGGTTTTAGTATTAGCCATGGTGTTTTCATTAGCAGCATGCGGAAATAACCAACCACCGGCACAACCGGAAACACCTGATGGAGAAACACCGGAAACTCCCGGTATTGCAGACAGTTTAACTTTGCATGTTGGCGCATATCCGGATACTATTGACCCGGCACTAAACAGTGCGGTTGACGGTGCTACTTACATAATCCATGCATTTGCAGGATTGGTTGGCTATCGTCAAAAAGCAGACGGTTCTCTTGAACTTTATGCTGATTGTGCTAAAGAATTACCTGTAGCTCAAGAAAGACCGGATGGCAAGGTTGAATATGTATACGAATTAAAAGACGGTTTAAAATGGAGCGACGGCTCTGATTTAACTGCTCATGATTTCGTTTATGCATGGAACAGGGCAGCAAACCCATTGACTGCTGCTGACTATGGCTACATGTTTGAAGTTGTTGATGGTTATGCAGAAATGACAGAAATGGATGATGACGGAAATCTTGTAAATCCTGATGCAAAGCTTAATGTTACTGCTTCTGACGATGGAAAAACACTTACAGTGGTTCTTCCGGTAGATGTTCCCTATTTCAATGAATTAGCAGCTTTCCCGACATACATGCCTGTAAAGGAAGATGTTGTGGAAGGAAATGAAGCTTGGGCAACCGTAGCTGAAACCTATATAGGGAACGGACCCTACAAGGTTGTTGAATTCTCTCAAAGCCAGTTGATAATGGAAAAGAATGAATATTATCACGATGCAGAAAGCGTAGTTACAAACAAATTAGTATTTGCATTCAACGATGATGATACTTCAACTTTAGCAAACTTCCAGAACGGCTCATATCTGTTCATCGACCAGGTTCCCAATGATGAAATTAAATCATTGCAAGAACAGTATCCCGATGAATTCTTCATTGAAGGACAATTGGGAACTTACTATGTTTCCTTCAACGTAAATGATGAGAACTTCAAGGCTTTCGGTGAAGCTGACAAGGCTAAAATAAGAAAAGCTTTAGGTCTTATGATTGACAGAAACTATATAGTTGAAGAAATCGGCCAGGCAGGCCAGGTGCCGGCAGCAGGTTTCGTACCTATGGGATTAACAGAACCTGACGGAAAAACTGAATATATTGCCAAGAATGGTCCTAATGGAGACGGAGCAGGATATTACAGCGTTGACCCGGATGATTATGAAAAGAATTGCGAAGAAGCTGTTGCTCTGTTAAGAGAAGTTGCTGAATCAACAGGCTTGTTCACTGTGGATGAAAATGGCGTGGTTTCAAAAGAATTCCCGACAATTGCATATCTGACAAATGAAGGAACAGGCCATGAAGCAATTGCTATAAATCTACAGGCTACATTTGCTCAATACGGTATCAACATGACTATAGAAAAACAAGAATGGGCAACCTTCCTTAACACTCGTAAAAACGGAGACTATTCGGTTGCAAGAAACGGTTGGTTAGGAGACTACAACGATCCTATATCATTCCTTGACATGTGGATTACATCAAGCGGAAACAACGATTCCCAATTTGGCAAGGGTGACCATGCAAAATATGCAGGTTACACTTACAAGGGAGAAGGCGGCAAGACCTGGGCAGAATCATATGATAAGATAATCAGTGAAGTTAAAGCCTCCAAGGATCCTGAAGAAAGATTTGCTTTAATGCATCAAGCAGAAAACATCTTGATGGAAACAGGAGCTATTTGCCCAATCTACTACTACACAGACATCTTTATGAAGAATACAGACCTTCAAGGCTTCTTTGCCAGCCCGCTTGGATACAAATACTTCATGTATGCTTATGTAGAAAAATAATATAGAGGCAGAATCGACTCAGCCGGGAGAAATCCCGGCTTTTGTCATATCTATGGATAAGCCGCAGGGTGTTATTCTGAACGCAGTGAAGAATCTCATGAGATCCTTCGCATACGCTCAGGATGACAATAAGAGTCTTTCCTGTTTGTTTTTTTTGTTTTCTGTAGTATAATAGTTTAGAGTATCAGACAGGAGACAAGTATGAAATACAAGATGGTAGTACTGGATTTGGATGGGACCCTCTTAAATGATGAAAAAACCATAAGCGACAAAAATGCTCATATACTTAAGGAACTCCATAAATTAGGGATACATATCGTCATAGCAACCGGCAGAAATTATTATATGGCAAAAAGCTTATTGGAGAAAATTGAAATTACTGAGCCGGTAATTTTAGCAAATAACGGGGCCGTCGTAAGACAGTATGCAAACGATGAGTTTATCGAAAGCAATTATTTGGATTATTCAATATTCCAGCGTATATATGAAGCAGGCATGAAGCATGGTTTAAATCCCATAATTCACGTGGATGAATACACAGAGGGGTATGACCTCATTTACGAATGTGAGGATTATGAAAAGGCCTACTTAGGATATATCAAGAAGGATTATAAAAGGACAAGGCGCCAAATATTTAAGGAAGAAGCAATAAACAACATTTTATCGGTTTGTTACTTCAATGATTACCAAAAATTGATGAAATTTAAGAATGAGGTCGAAAAAATACCCGGTGAATTCAATATTATACTCAATCAAAACTTAAGCACTTTATCTCTTTTGGAATTCCTTAATGTTAACGGCTGCAAGTGGCGGGCTTTGAAAAAATATATAGGCAGCATAGGTATAGATGCAAGTGAGGTCATAGCCATGGGAGATGATAATAACGACATTGAGCTGATTGCAAACTCGGGATTAGGGATTGCCATGAAAAATGCAACGGAACTCACCAAGGATTCTGCTGACTTGGTTTCTCGATTTACAAACAACGAATCCGGAGTCTATAATGAATTATCGGAAATATTCAAAATAAAATAAAAATATTTAAGCTTTGTACATATTTTCATGACTCCCAAAATATAATGTATTAATATAATGCGTTATAGGGGAGGAATTATGAGAATAATCACTGCAATAGCTTCAATTCTTATTATTCTGGGAGCTTTAAACTGGGGTTTGTACGGAATATCAAAAATTGATATAGTTGAAAGTCTGTTTGGGGGCTGGAAGAACAAATTTGGCAGGATTGTATACATTCTGATTGGTATAGCAGGATTATATTCATTGCTGTATGTGATTTTTGCTTGAAATAAGGTGAAGATAAAAAACAAAACATGCTCAAGGGGCATGTTTTTGTTTTTTTGAGTTGTCTGCTTACTTGAAGGGTGCCATTTTTGTCATTTTCTTCATCATACTGCGGTGCTGCCAATTGTTCGATATAAGCTCGGCAGAGCCTAAGGCAATATG
>JAAYOE010000131.1 GCA_012520455.1 Tissierellia bacterium | reverse complement strand
TTTCAATGATTGAAGAAGCTTCAAACTTTATGCTCAAATACATGGGTTTTTTCTTTGTTCCCATAACAATCGGCATTATGGAATCCTATAAGCTGATTCAAGACAGTATTTTTCAAATAATCATTATTTTATTTATATCCTGTATCTTAGTTATGTATGTTACCTGCAAGGTTACAGATATTTTGATATCATATAAGGAGAAAAGTGATGACTGATATATTAGCGGCTCTTTTTTTTATCCTGCTTACAATCATTGTTTTTAAGTTCAGTCTTTTAGTAAGCAAAAAATTCAAAATAGGATTTTTGAACCCCTTGCTCTTGACAGCTGTAATAATTATCATTATTTTAAAAATTTTTAATCTTACATATTCGGATTATTACAAGGGCGGAAGCATAATAGTGTCGGCTTTGGGCCCCATTGTCACGGTACTTGCCCTGCCCATTTACAAGAATAAAGAGGCCTTGATAAAAAACTTTATTCCCATAATCGGAGGAATAACAGCAAGCATAATAACATCATTTGTATCTGTTACTCTTTTATCAAGATTATTTGGAATTGATGAAACCATATTTTTATCCCTCCTATCCAAATCAATCACAACTCCTTTGGCTGTTGAAGCTGCCAAAATGCTGGGAGGGTATGAATCTGTGGCTACTATATCCGTCATAATTACCGGCTTAATAGGCTCAGCCGTCGCACCTTTTATAGTAAAGACAGGCAAAATAAAAAATAACATAGCAAAGGGAATCGGAATCGGGTCAGCAGCCCATGCCGTAGGGACTATTAAGGCGGTGGAGATGAATGAGGAGACAGGTGCGGCAAGTGGGCTTGCAATGGGTTTGACCGGCCTCATGACCATAATAGCCGTAATAATTTTTGCATAGGAGAAGTTATGATTAGTTTAACGGAAATTAAGAAAGAGGATATGGAGTATATATACAAGTGGTTTTCCGACTCTGAGTTTTTAAAGTATTATGATTATTATCCCCCTCACCCACTGACAAAAACAGAAGTGGATAAAATGTTTGACTATTATGAGAAAAGCAGCAAATCCAAGGTGTTTGCCGTAAGAAAGGACAAAAGAATAATAGGTGTCGCAGGTTTTGATGACATAATTAAAGAAAACCAAGTGGCCACCTTATTTATAGGCCTGGGGAACGAAAATGAAAGAGGCAAGGGGCACGGAAAGGAAGCCATGAGAATTTTGCTGGAATTTGGCTTCAATGACTTAAATTTTCACAGGATTCAGCTTAATGTGCTGGAATTCAACGATAAAGCAATTGCCTTATATGAAAGATGCGGTTTTAGGAAAGAAGGGGTTTTAAGAGAATTTGTGCTGAGAGACGGCAAGAGATATAATCTGGTCCTGTATGGTTTGTTAAAAAATGAATGGATAAAAAAGAATGAAAGCAGGGGACACTAAGCAGTGTCCCCATATGTTTATGACTTTACGCAATATTGCTGTCAATCATCCTTGCAAAGGATGATAAGGGTTTAACTCCTATTTCCTTTGATGCAAGCCTGCCTTCCTTAAAGAAAATTATGGTCGGTATTGTCTGTATACCGTAGCGAATAGCCAATTCCTGCTGCTCATCTATATTTACCTTAGCAACAATTATTTTCTCCTTATATTGGTCTGCTACCTTGTCTATTACCGGTGCTACCATTCTGCAAGGAGCGCACCAGGCTGCCCAGAAATCCACTAAAACATACCTGTTTTCCTTAATCATGTCGTCGAATTCCTGAGTACTGTTTATAATTTTAATATTTTCTGCCATTTTAACTCTCCTTTTTATCTATTTGTAATGCTGCGTGCTGAGCAGCTATTAAACCTTCACTGACAGCCTTTGAAAGCTGAAGGGGTTTTCCGGTGATATCTCCTGCCGCATATAATCCCGGAATATTGGTTTCCATGTATTTATTGACGCTTATGAAGCTGCCGTCCAATTCCAGTCCCTCAATCAAGGTATCAGGTGCGACGGCATCCCTGAGCATAAAGACAGCGTCGGTTTTTATTATTTCCTCTCCTGTATTGACAGCTTCAACGGTATTTTCTCCTATTATTTCTTCAATCCTGCCTTTTATGTACTTCACATTATCGCTTAAATTCTCGTGTCTCGGTTTATTTGAAATAAAGGTTACATTGACCCCTATACTTTGCAGGAAATTTGCTTCCTCCCATGCATCATGGGATTGGTCCCATACGACAGCATCTTTCCCCCTGTAAAGCATTCCGTCGCAGGTTGAGCAGTAGCTTACCCCATTGCCTAAGAGCCTTCCTTCTCCCGGCAATTCTTTGACTTTTGAAATTCCCATAGCCAAAATCACCTTTTTTGACTCAATTATCTGGCCGTTAACATTGACCATGAAACTGTCACCCAAGGGAAGTATGTTTACTGCCTTGCCATCTTCGATTTTTACACCCATAGCTTCTGCATGTTCTTTAAACTTATCCATCAATTCTTTACCGGTCATGTGATAAAAACCTAAATGGTTATCCACTCTTTCTGCCTTCGAAAGATTGTTATCCCTGTTTGAAAAAATTCTTACCCTCTTGCCTCTGACCAGGGCATTCACTGCAGCGGACAAGCCGGCAGGACCTGCTCCGATAATGATGATATCAACTATTTCTCCCATATTAACCTCTCATTCTCAATGATATATTACAGTCTCTATTTTTAATAAAAACTTAAACTTCTGCTTATGGCGGCAAAGGTACCCGTATATGTCATAATTCCCATTATTACCAATATGAGTCCGCCTATCTTTATGGTATATTTGACTAAATTCCTTTTTTCTCTAAAGAAGTTCAAGGCCTCCGTGGTAAAGATACCTAATATCATAAAGGGTATTATGAAGCCTGAGGCATAAAGTGCTACCAAAAGGTTTCCCGTAAATGCATTTTGGGCATTTGATGCTAAAATTAAAACTGAAGCTAAAGCGGGTCCCACACATGGAGTCCATGCAAAGCTGAAAGTAAATCCCATTACGTAAGCAAGCAAGGGATTCATTTTTCCGCTTACATCGAGACTAATCCTTTTTTCCCTTTTTAGAAAATCAAGTTTTATAATATCCAGCTGTACAAGGCCTAAAATAATTATGATCGTGCCTCCTATTTTGCTGAAAAGTTCTCTGTTCCTGCTAAAGAATATACCCAAAGCAGAAAATGATAAACCTAAAATAAAAAAAACGGTTGAAATTCCCAAAACAAAAAACAAGGTGTTAAAGAGGACCTTTTTTCTTTCATAGCTGATGGTGCCGTCGCTGTTTACTTTTTTACCCCTGCCTGCCAAATAGCTGATGTATACGGGAATTAAGGGAAGAACACAGGGTGAAAAAAAGGATATGAATCCTTCGGCAAAAACCAATATCATGCTTACATCAGCTCTTAATCCTGAACTACCCATACCTGCCTCCAAAAATATTATTGTTAAAATATAGCAGGGTAACTTTACTTTGTCAAGTAACTATGTCACACTGATATTTGTTGAGTTTTATAATACAGCTTACTATAGTTTATGCTAAAAGCCGC
This sequence comes from Tissierellia bacterium, assembly GCA_012520455.1. Classification (GTDB taxonomy): domain Bacteria; phylum Bacillota; class Clostridia; order Tissierellales; family Sedimentibacteraceae; genus Sedimentibacter. The sequence goes on along the minus strand of JAAYOE010000131.1, from coordinate 4,493 downwards.
AAGGCTTGCTTGCGGCTTTTGGCTTATCTTGTAGGTATTATCTCTATCCAGTAACCGTCAGGGTCCGTAATGAAGTATATCCCCATCTCTTCATTCACATACTCGATGCAGCCCATTTCTTCATGTTTCTTAAATGCTTCATCATAATTGTCAACCTTCATGGCTAAGTGATACTCCAATTCTCCCAAATCATAGGAATCTTTTCTGTCTCGCATCCAGGTAAGCTCCAAGGAGAAATCCGTTTCCCCGTCTCCCATGAAAACCAATATGAAACTGCCGTCTGAAGCTTCTTTTCTTCTTATTTCTTTTAAACCTAAGGCTTCCTTATAGAAATTCATACTCTTTTCCAAATCTAAAACATTAAAATTAAAGTGATTGAATGTAAATTTCATATATCCTCCTATTCTGCATCTATTAATTCATCCTGACCTTCTTCCTGGTCACCTCTAATCATGATGGAGAGCTGATTTAATATTTTTTCCAGTTCATTGATTTTTCTGCCGTATTCTGCCCAATTCCCGGTTTGTGAAGCTGAGGTAGCCTCATGGAAGACTAAGTTTGCCTTATTGATTAAGTCATTTATACCGGCATCCCCATATTCTATGTCAGGGTCACGGGGTTTTTGCCCCCCTGTGCCGAACAGTTTTTCTATTGTCCCATCCAAGGTAGGCTCCATAACTATTTTTTCACCATAGGATGCGACAACCATCTTCATTTCCGGGAAGTTGCTGTCCGTATCCGATTTCAAGTATATGGGCTCCACATAGAGCAAGGACTCCTCTATGGGAATCACTACTGTGTTTCCTCTTAAAACATCCGACCCCATCTGGGACCACAAGGTAAGCTGGGAAGATATATTTGTATCCTGGTCAATTTTTGTTTCTATCATATTAGGTCCCGAAATTACCTTTGTTTTAGGGAATTCGTACAAGACTAACTCACCGTAATTTTCACCGTCATTCCTTGCTGCCAAAAGTGCTATCATATTGTCTTTATTTTGGGGAGTGTATTGATTTGTCAATAAAAACTCCACATCCTCCTCACCGGGAAGCTTAAACATCAAATAACTGGAGCCTGCAGGCCCTTCTCCCCCACCCATGTATTTTTCGTTTGCCAGGTCCCAGTAATCTTCTCTTCCGAAGAAAACCGTCGGATTTTCAATATGGTAGAGCCTGTATATATCCGATTGGACATCAAAATACGCCCTTGAATATCTAATATGGTTTCTAAGGCCTTCAGGCATTTCATTTATGGGCTTTAACAAGTCGGTAAAAATTTTGTCATATACCTTGATAATCGGGTCCCCTTCATCTGCTATGTAAAAGTTTGTAGTGCCGTCATAAGCATCTACCACAGCCTTTACGGAATTCCTGATATAGTTTACGTCCCATCCATCAAACAATAAGTCCGTAGGCTGTGAATAAGGAAATCTGTCGCTTACGGTAAATCCTTCAATTATCCAATACAATTTGCCGTCATCCTGATTTGCCACAATGTAGGCATCCGGGTCAAAATAAATGAAGGGGGCTATTTGGCTTACTCTTTGGATAATGTTTCTATTGATGATTATTTTTGAATCCTTGTCAATATTCTTGGAAATCAGCATCCTGTAACTGCCTTCTCTTATGCTGAACAAGAGCCTCTTAAAAAATGAAAGGTTGATTCCTGCTTTTCCTTCATATGTGGTTTCAACATTATCGGCCCCTGAAGGATAGTCGAATTCCATTTCATCCGTATTCACTATTATGTAATTGTTGGTTTTTTCACCAAAATATATTTCAGGTCTCTGAATGTTAAAGTCTGTTTCGGTTGTGGGAGGAATATTTCTAACCAGTATTTCAGGCTGGCCCTGGGGGGTCACGCTATTTACCGTGGAAACCGTTATTCCATAGCCGTGGGTGTATTTCAAATACTGGTTGACCCAGGTTCTTGCCTGTACATTTAACCTGTCCTGGTCCAGTTCCCTTGCCGAAAGAAAAACCTGCTTATAATCACCGTCAATTACATACCTGTCTACGTCCACATCATAAAACACATAATAGGGTCGTATTCCCTGGAGCTGGTTGTAAACCTGAATCAAGGGCTCCTGGTCGTTAATTCTTATGTTTTCTATTACTTCCGGATTATTTTCTATATCTTCAATGGTTAGATTGTCATTGGCAGGGAATTGTATTGTTTTCACATTGTCCAGCCCATATGCTTTTTGAGTGCTTTCAATGCTGTATTGCATGTATACTGTTTCTTTTGACAGCTGGTCGGGCTCAACAATGAATTTTTCAACACCCCATCCCAAGCTTGTTCCCAGAATCGATATTATTATAAGGGCAGCGGGAAGGGCCAATGCCGTTTTTAATTTTCTTTTTCTTGCACCTGCAAAAAAGGTTGCTGCTGCAAGCATGCAGCCCACAGCCAAGACCCTGTATAAATTCAAGGTGATGTTAATATCCGTATATCCTGCTCCAAATACCCGGCCTAACCGGGAATAAAGCAAATCATAACATCTTAATACATATTTTGTCCCTAACAGTAAAAATAACAAAAAGCCGATAATTGAAAGCTGGTTGATTATCCTTTCGGCAAACTTTTTGTTCAAAACCTTGTTAAAATCTATCTGCTGTCGGGGGAATTGCCGGATATCTTCAAATTGCTCCGAAACATTTTTTATGCCTTCCTTAAGAGCGAGATAACCGTTAAACAAGACTATGGCTGCCGCCATCAAAAACAAGACGGATATGAGAAAACTGATGACTGTATTTATCAAGGGCATCTTGAAAACATAAAAACTTACTTCGTTGTTGAAGACAGGATCTTTTGTCCCAAAGTCCACGCTGTTGATGTATTGAAGTATCTGAAACCACATGGAGGATGTAATATTCAAGGTTAAAAAAAGGCTTGCTCCCCCGGATATCAGTTTAATTACCAAATTGACTTTTTTATTGACATTTATAATTTCCGATTCTTCATCGTACTTCTTCTTAAGTCTCTTAATGAAGATATATAACAAAATGGTCAGGATAATAAAAATCGGTACTCCGATGACAGCTTGCGCCTTAATTTTTGTAAGAAATGTTTCGGTATATCCCACTTCTTTAAACCACAAATAATCCGTAGCAAATTTTACTATACCGGTGAAGGAGTTGATAAGCAAAAATAATAGAGCAAGAACCCCAAAAACAAATAATCTTCCTTTTTTCTTCATATTACCTCCTTTTACCTGTAGTATTCCATTCTTAATTTTTCCAAAGATCTCTTTTCTATTCTTGATACGGTCATTTGCGATATATTGAGTTCTTTTGCTATATCGCTCTGGGTTTTATTCTCATAGAATCTTTTCATTATTATATCTTTTTCCAACTTGTTCAACTTACTCATTGACTTGTCGATGAAATCCTTGTTTTCAATCAAATCATAATATTTATCCTCAGCCCCCACAACATCCATGAGGGATATGTCATTTTCATCCCTGCTTAAATCAAATTTTTCGTCCAAGGACTGGGAATTAAACATTTTTCCAGCTTCGAAGGCCTCTAAAACTTCTTCTTCCGTACTGTTAGCATATTCGGCGATTTCTTTTATGGTTGGAGCCCTGTGAAGCTGGGAAGCCAAAATATTGTTGTATTCATTTACTTTTCTCGATATTTCCTGGATTTTTCTGGGCACCTTGACAGCCCAGCCCTTATCTCTGAAATACTTTTTAATTTCACCCAAGATGGTGGGGGTTGCAAAGCTTGTAAATTCGAACCCTTTTGTTATATCAAACCTTTCTATGGCAAAAATCAGCCCCATGCATGCAATTTGATATATATCATCATGCTCAATACCCCTGTTGCTGTATTTTCTTGATATGATTTCAGCCATATACTTGTACTTTTCAAAAATTTGATTTCTTATTTCAATATCCTTGGTTTCATGATAAAGCAAAAACAAGTCATAGTTTTTAATATTTTTTGAGTTTTTACTCAATTTGCTCATATTAATCAACGCCTATTTTATTTTTTCAAAAGTTATTGATTTATTGTTTAAATCATAGTTAAAGTTATCGGACAAACTTTCAATAATCATGATGCTCATATCATTGTTTAATTGTTCTTCAAATATCCGGCCCTCATTTAAATCTGTAACCGTCACAATAATCTTGTCATCGGCAGCTTGATAAGCTATTTCCAAATCATCCGTATTCTTTTCCAGATTCTTGATGAAAAAAGTGCATATCTCAGATATCACAACCTTTATATCTTCGATTTCATCAAGGTAAAATCCTTTTAAACTGGCAAGAGCAGATGAGGTTAATCTTATAGTACTCATGTATTCGGATTTCTTAGGGATTCTTAAAAATACTTTATCCATTTTCATCACTCCCGGATATCAAAAACCTTGTTTAAACCGGTAATATCAAACAGCTTATAGATATTAGGCTTTAAGTTGACAATTTTAAAATTCAAATTTCTTTCCTTCATGTTCTTATAAATGCTCATCAAAACACCTAATCCCGT
>JAAYOE010000130.1 GCA_012520455.1 Tissierellia bacterium | reverse complement strand
GCAAGCTGTTCATTCCTGAACGAAATGTATCTTAATTTCTTGCTTCTTGACAGGGCATCCAAAAAGGCTATTACCGTGTGTCCGCATAAACCGAATATATATTCCACATTGCGTCTTTCAAGATATTCCACCATCTGGTCTGATACTAATCTTTTCAAATAAATAACCTCCTTTATTGTTTCCCTTCTCTTTCCGGCTCATAAAATTCTCCGAACAATTCTTCGTCGCTGGGTCTGTCCTCGGGTATTGCCTTAGAAACCCAGGTAACATTCATATAGTGTTTTAAATGAACATTTTCCGAAGTTGCATTTCCTCCCCATGTGCCGCATCCCAAGCTTGATGTCATTGGCATACCGTTTGTGAAGGAGCCGGCATTGGATTTTGACTGGGGCTGCCTCACCATTATCCTGCCCACTTGGGCTTCCATGGCAAGCCTGTGAATATGATCCTCATCGTATGAATATATACCCACGCTGTGGCCCTTGCCCCCAACTTCATGAATAGCTTTAATTATATCAATGGCATTTTGAAATTCACCCTCGTATTTATGGACAGCCAAAAGTGTGGTTAATTTTTCACGGCACCATACGTCTTCGTAAGAAGTCGTGTAGCTTCCCGTACCCATTGCGATCAGAAATTTCCTGTCCTCAGGTATCTTAAATCCTGCCAGCTCTGCCAATCTTTGAGGTGATTGGGCAACCGAATCAGGCAGGCGGTGGCATTCTTCATCCCACATGATTTTTTTAATGCTTTCCTGCTCTTTTTCATTCAATAAATATCCGCCTACTTCTATTAAAGCCTTTATACCCTTATCAAAAATGCTCTCGTGTATGACTATATTCCCGTCGGCAGAGCATCCTGACCCGAAATCCGATGTTTTAGAAAGCATTGTATTGTGGGCGGCCTTTATGATTTCTTCCTCTGCGGTCTCATCCCATATCATGGTAGCATTACCTGCTCCCACTCCATAAGCAGGGGTGCCGGAATGATAAGCTCTCCTCACTACCCCTTGTCCGCCTGTTGCAATAACCAAATCACATTTGGTATTAAGGGCTTCCGACAGATACCTGTTTATCTTGGCTTTACCCTGTCCCAATATTTGGATTAAATCCTCGGGGGCTCCTACCTGTCTTAAGCCCTCCCTCATGAGTTCAACCGTCCTTCCCCCGGTTTTTACTGCCCTGGGATGGGGAGAAAATATTATTGCATTCCTTGCCTTAAGAGCATATATGGCATTCCCCGCAGGTGTTAAATCAGGGTTGGTTGCAGGTATGACGCATGCTATAACCCCGACGGGTTTTGCATATTTTACGATTCCTTTTTCGGGAATTTCCTCAATTATTCCAACGCTTTTCTGTCTCAGAGCATCACGAAGAACTCCCCTGATTTTGTATTTCTTATTCTCCCTGCTTACGGGGTCTCCCATCTTGCTTTCTTCAATGCTCATTTTGACTAATTCTTTAAAAGTTTGTGTATTGGCTACCTTCCATGCGACAGCTCTTATGGTTCTATCAATGTCTTCTTGACTCCATTTTTCGAAAATTTTTTGTGCGGCATCGGCTCTTGCAAACTTTTCTTCTATTTCATCAATCTGGTCTTGGTCAAGTTTTGCATAAGCCTCCTCCATTGAACTCATCCTGCTCATTTTTCCTCCTATTTATTTCAATAAATCCTTAGACCGGCCTGCTTTCAGGATGTATGAATCTCCCTCATGGCCAAGTTCAGCCAGCAGGCCTCTTGACAGTTCAATAAGCTTAAGTATGTCAACTCCCGTATCTATTCCCATTTCATCCATCATGTGAACAACATCTTCCGAAGATACATTGCCTGCTGCTCCGGGAACAAAGGGACATCCTCCGGTGCCTCCCAGGGCCGTATCAAAGTTTGTAATCCCTGCTTCCATAGCAGCTATGATGTTGGCTATAGCCATTCCTCTGGTATTATGAAAATGCAGCCACCATTTAACAAAAGGATACTTTTTTTGCATGGAGCTGCATATGTCATATACTTGCTTGGGTGTTGCCATACCTGAAGCATCCGAAAGAGAAATTTCCATGATTCCCACTTCTACATAAGCTTCAACTATTTCTTCCACATCTTCAATAGGAATCAACCCCTCCCATGGGGAGCCGAAGGGCATGGATATGGAACCTGATACTTCAAGACCGTTTTTTATAGCAAGGTCAACGTTTTCAGCAAAACTTGCCACGGTTTCCCGGGGTGTTTTGTTAATATTTGCAAGATTATGTCCTTTGCTGGCGGAAACGTTTAGCTTGACTTTCTTACATCCGCAGTCTATAGCCCTCTCAATGCCTTTTTTGTTTGCTACCAGGGCTCGAAGCTCTACCCCTTCAACATTGTTCAGGAGCCTGAACAGTTGGTCCGTATCAGCCATCTGGGGCACTGCTTTAGGACTCATGAAGGAGCCTAATTCAATAACCTTAAAGCCTGCCTCTATCAGCCCCTCCGCAAGCTTTAATTTTTCCGATACGGATAAAATTTTAGGTTCATTTTGCAGCCCGTCTCTCAAACCTACCTCACAAAGCCTAATTCTTGACGGAAGTATCAAAATTGCCCCTCCTTTCAAAATTATGCATGCATGCAATATTATTTATTTTATTTTATAATAATAATATCTCTATGTCTAATACTTGTTTTGTATTATTTTAATAGAATCTCTCTATAAAAGACCGCCAAAGTAAAACTGAAATTTAGAACCCAATTTAATTGTGTCAACCTTTATTGATTTTAGGTTGACAACACCTTGAATGTTTTTTATAATATGTGAAGCCTATACTATAGACAAATGAGGGAATTTATGAATAAAGAACAAGCATTCAGCGTAAGAGATTTAGCAAGGATAGGAATTTTCACGGCATTGACGGCCATCGGCGCATTTATAAGCATTCCCGCAGGGCCGGTACCCATAACCCTCCAGTCATTTTTTGTCCTCTTGTCAGGTCTCATGTTAGGGTCAAAAAAGGCTGCCTTTTCGCAAATAACATATTTGCTCCTGGGACTTATCGGTTTTCCTGTATTTGCCGGTTTCTCCGGAGGATTGCAGCACATTTACAAGCCAAGCTTCGGTTTTATTTTAGGATATATTGCCGCAGCTTATATTGCAGGCAAATTCAAAGAAGAAAAAAATATCAAACAGTATGTGTGGGCGGCAGTAATAAGCGGAACCATCATTATTTATGCTTTTGGTCTTCCTTACATGTACTATGTTTTAAATATAATGCTTAACAGCAATTTAAGTGTTTTCAAAATATTGCAATTAGGCATGTTTGCATTCATACCGGGAGATGTCATAAAAGCTGTGATAATAGTGTTTTTAAGTAAAAAAATTCACCTTATTGAGGGCGAATTTTAATTTGCTTTTAAATTATTGATTTCATTTGCAAAATGACAGGAAACAAAGTGGTCCGGCAATACTTCTTTTAATTCCGGCTCGGCTTGACGGCATATATCTCGGACGTAACTACATCTGGCTGCAAACCTGCACCCCGGTTTCGGATTAATCGGGGATGTAATCTCACCTTGAATCAATTTCATCTCTTTTTTCTTTTTTGTGGTTGGTTCGGGAATAGCAGATAACAAAGCCTTGGAATAGGGGTGGAGGGTATGCTCAAAGAGCTCATCCGCCCTGCACTTTTCCACCACAAGACCTAAATACATAACAATAATTTCATCTGATATGTGCTTTACAACAGATAAATCATGGCTGATAAACATGTATGTGAGCTTGCGGTCCTCCTGCAAATCCATCATTAAATTAAGAATCTGAGCCTGTATGGATACATCTAAGGACGATACCGGTTCATCACATACAATAAACTTAGGATTAAGTGCCAGGGCCCGTGCAATACCGATTCTCTGGCGGCGGCCTCCGTCCAGCTCATGGGGATAAGAATCTGAAAGCTTGGCTGCCAGGCCTACCGTATCCATGAGTTCATCGACCTTGGACCGGAGCTCCGCCTTATTTTTGCACATCTTGTGTATCTTTAAGGGTTCTTCGATTATTTGGCTTACGGACATTCTCGGATTGAGGGAAGAAAAGGGGTCCTGGAAAATAAGCTGCATTTCTCTTCGCAAGGAACCCTTGCATTTAACCTTGGTTATATCCTTGCCTTCATATATTATTTTTCCGTCCGTAGGATCTATAAGCCTTATTACAAGCCTTCCCAGGGTAGATTTTCCGCAGCCGGATTCTCCCACAACTCCTAAGGTTTTGCCTTCTTCAATGGAGAAATCCACTCCGTCAACCGCATGCAGGAGTCCGTTTTTTGTTTCAAAATACTTCTTCAAATTTTTTACTTCAAGTAATTTGTGCATTGTTTCCTCCTATTCATACAGGAGACATCTGACAAAGTGGCCCGGTTCCGTCTCTATAACAACCGGGGTCCTGCTTACGCATTCAGGCATCTTGTCCGGACATCTGGGATGGAAGGCACAGCCCTTGGGAAGGTCTGTCGGGTCAGGCATCAGGCCCTCTATCGGATTGAGCCTGTGAGCCTTGACGGCCAGGCTGGGAAGGGACCCGAACAAGCCCCTTGTATAAGGATGCCCTGTGTGTTCGTAAACTGCTTCAAGGTCACCTTTTTCCACAATTTGTCCGGCATACATTATGGCAACCTCATCGCATATTTCCGTTACCACGCCTAAGTCATGGGTAATGAGGATCATGGAGGTACCGTATTTCTTTATCAGGTCCCTTATGAGGCTCAAAACCTGGGCTTGGATAGTCACATCCAAGGCTGTGGTCGGTTCGTCCGCTATCAGCAGTTGAGGATTGCACGCCAAGGCAATGGCGATTACCACCCTCTGCTTCATGCCTCCTGAAAATTCATGAGGGTAATCATTGATGCGGTCACTTGGTATTCCCACAAGTTCCAGCATTTGAGCCGCCTTTATATAGGAGTCCGCCCTTGAAAGCTTATCGTGAAGCCTTAAAACTTCGGCAATTTGTTCTCCGACCGTAATTAAAGGATTTAAAGCGGTCATGGGGTCCTGGAGGACCATGGATGCTACTTTTCCCCTATATTTCTTTAATTCATTCTTTTTGAATTTCAGAATATCTTTACCGTTAACCAATATTTGTCCGCTTATTATCTTCCCCGGCGGGTCCGGCACTAAGTTCATGATTCCAAGGGCCGTAGTTGTTTTTCCGGCTCCTGTTTCCCCTACCAGGCCTAAAGTTTTCCCTTTTTCCAAATCAAAGCTGATGTCATTGACAGCTCTTACAATACCATCATCGGTAATATAATGTATGGTTAGATTTCTTACGGATAAAAGCGGACTATTCCTATCATTCATATATCTTACTCCTTTGTTTCCTATGCCTTCAGTTTAGGGTCAAGAGCATCCCTCAAACCATCCCCTAAGAGGTTGAGGGCAAGAACCGTCAACATGATTGCCAGTCCCGGAAAGAGAACCATATACCATTCATCCCGGATAAAGGTCCTGGCAGCTGAAAGCATGGCTCCCCATTCCGGTGTGGGAGGCTCCACACCCAAGCCCAAGAAACTCAAGGAGGCCGCAAGGATAATTGATATTCCGACGCCCAAGGTTGCCTGAACTATGATAGGAGCAAGTATATTAGGCAATATGTGCCTGAATATTATCCGGAAGTTTCCGGCACCAATGACCTTAGCAGCTTCAATATATTCCTGGTCTCTGACAGTCAGGGTTGACGCCCTTGCAACACGGGCAAAACTTGGAATCGAGCTTATGGCAACAGCAATCATGGCATTTACCAAACCCGGACCTAAGGTTGATGCGACCGCAATGGCTAAAACAACCTTAGGGATGGACATTAATATATCGGTAAACCGCATTATTACAGTATCAGTCCGGCCGCCGAAGTATCCCGATAGGGTGCCCAAGACAGTTCCTATCAAGGCCCCCACGGTCAATGATATGAAGCCGATCTGCAAGGAAACCCGAGTCCCGTAGACAACCCGGCTGAAAATATCCCGCCCGTAGTTATCGGTGCCAAAAGGATGGGCCTTGGAGGGGAATTGTTTGGCAGCCCCATAGTTTTGCAAATCATAGGGGTAGGGGGCGATAAAATCTGCAAATACAGCTGTTAAAACTAATATGACAAGTATTGCCATGCCAAGCATGGACAGGGGATTTTTTTTCAGTCTACGCCATATTTGAAGAAGTTGACCTTTTTTCTTCTTAGCCATATCATAACCCCTCTTCCCTTGCTTTTCTTATACTTCTTAACTTTCCCGATTCCCTGAATTGGTTTTTGATTCTGGGATCTATAAATGCATACAACAAGTCAATAAATAAATTAACAAGGCTGCATATGATTGCAAGAACCAGTACGCCGCCTTGAACTACCCGGTAGTTTCTGGCTTTGATAGCATCAACCAAGAACTTTCCCAAGCCCGGTATGGCAAAGACCTGCTCATTTACTACCGCACCTCCCACGGCAACGGTAAATTGTATGCCGATGACCGTGATAACGGGAATCAAGGCATTTTTAAGGGCATGCTTTACAATTACGGCAAATTCGGTCTGGCCTTTTATTCGAGCCATGCGGATGTAATCCTGCCTTATGACTTCCAGCATGCTGGATCTTGTCATTCTGGTTATTGTAGCTACAGCTCCCGCACTGATACCGATTACCGGCATGATATAATACTTTAATCCGTAAAGACCTGAAGCAGGCAATACTCCTAAATATACCGAGAAAAATAAAATGAGCATGAGGGCCAGCCAAAAGTTGGGCATGGAATTGCCTAAAAGGGCAATAACCATGGATATTATGTCTATGAGGGAGTATTGGCGTACTGCTGAAATAATCCCGGCAGGTATTGCTATGACAATGGAAAAAATAATACTTGCTGCAGCAAGTTTCAAAGTTGTGCCCAGGCGTTCCATTATTTCATCTCTTACGGGACGGCCGGTTATATAATCGGTGCCTAAATCCCCCTTCAATACTCCTCCTAAGTAAGAGATGTATTGGGAGATAAAGGATTCATTTAATCCAAGCTCTTCTCTTAAGGCTTCAACTTCTTCCTCAGCGGCCGTATCTCCTAAGATCAGTCTTGCAGGGTCCCCTTCGGTAAAATACAGCATTGTGAATACAAGAAGGGTAACACCTAAAAGAACGGGTATGGCCGCAAGTATACGTTTAAATATGTAATTCAGCATGAATATCCCTCAACTTTCAGACATGGTTTCACTGAAACCGGGTAGAGGCTACTTAAACCTCACACTTGTCATATCCGGAACAAGGCTTGGAGAAAACTCAAGTCCTTCAATATAATCACGTGTCCCGAAGGCTGCCTTAGGGAAAGCAACCGGGATGCTGTAGGTCTTGCTGAAGAGATAATCCTGAAGTTCTCCGTAAATCTTGGCACGTTCTTCCCTATCATAACTAGCGCGTCCTGCATCCAAAAGATCCTGGACATGTTGGTCATTGTGTCTTATAGAAATTGTACGCCATGTGGGCCATATCATCAAGGCCGCATCAGGGTCGGCAATAGCAACTGCAGGAGACATGTGAGAGGTAGAAACCTTTCCAGTATTGTTTAATTCCGTCAGTGTTGCCAGGTCCACTACCACTATATTTACCTTTACTCCAACAGCTCCCCACATACTCTGAAGAACTTCAGCCACAACCGAGTGAATGGGATGTTCGTAAGTATAAAAATCAATTTCTAATCCATCGCCATAGCCGGCTTCAGCCAAGAGGCTTTTTGCCTTTTCTGGGTTGTATTCCATGGGACCTACCGGCTTATGGCCCAATATTCCCGGAATATAGTAGCTGTCGGCTACCTCCGCGTTTCCTTGGAAGGCGATATCAACAAGCGACTCCATGTCGATGGCATGGGCCAGGGCTTGTCTTACCCTGATATCATCAAAAGGCTCCATGGAATTATTGAGGAGAATAAAGGTGCTTGACTGGCTTTCACCGCTGATTAATACAGTCTCGGGGTTGTTTTCAATCCTCTCCCAGTCAGAAAAGGCCAATTCCATCGCTATATCTACCCCGCCTGTTTCAAGTTCAATGGAACGGGAGTTAGCCTCCACGATTATACGTGCAGTTGCTTTTTCAAAAGGAAGTTTTTCTCCCCAGTAGCCTTCATAGGCTTCTAAGTCTATCCGGTCTCCGGAAACCCATTTGACAAACTTCATGGGACCCGTTCCGACAGGAGCCCTGCCGTACTCTGCTTCTCCCATGCTTTCTCGGGCAGCCTTGCAAAGCATAGCCCCGCGGAAAGAAGCCAGGGCTTCCAAGAGGGGGGCATAGGGGTTGAGGAGTTTAAGCTCAAAGGTGTATTCATCCAGTACCCTTGTATTTTCAGTATCTATACTGGCGAACACGGTCTTGCTGAATGAGCTGGTTGCTCCTAAAACCAAAGAATACACCGCATCCTCGGCAGTAAACTTGCTTCCGTCATGGAAGGTGACATCATCGCGCAATTTGAATATTAGAGTTGTATCATCGATAAATTCCCACTCTTTTGCAAGCCATGGGATGAATTCCCCCTTTTTATCCTTTTTAATCAGGGTTTCGAAAATTAGAGTTCCAACAGTGAATCCCTGCTGTTTGGTATGCATGTAAGGGTCAAGAGATGCCGGTTCTTGATCTATAGCAAACTTTAAATCATTTTTGCCCGAAGGTGTGACTTGGCTGCCGCATGCAGCTAAGTTTAATGCCATCGCCGACAAGAGCAAAATTACGATTAATTTTTTTAGCATTTGGTTACCTCCCGTATTTGCTTGATTTTTATTCTATTCAGAAAGCATGGAATTGTCAAATAATATATCTCATTTTGTCATCCTGAGCGCATGCGAAGGATCTCTGCGTCATCCTGAGCGTATGCGAAGGATCTCATGAGATTCTTCGGGCTGAAGCCCTCAGAATGACACCCTGCGGGTTATTCATAACAATGATATTTACGTGTATTCATAGGAATGACCCCTTTCGGCTTATTAATAGCAATGATCCCTTGCGACTTATTCCTAGCATTGACTCATATTATCATAATATAGTATGTCAGTATGTTTCAATAATTATTATACTAAATACCCTTAACTGTTAGGCCCCTTCATTGACAGATAAACAAACAGTGTTTTATAATAAGTGTAAATTGAGGTGTGAATCATGTCGGTAAAAAATGAAGTTTTACACATTTTAGAGCGTTACAAAGGAAACAGTGTTTCCGGACAGGAGTTGGCAGACTTATCCAGGGTTTCCAGAAATGCCGTGTGGAAAGCCATCAAATCATTAAAGGATGAAGGGTATCATATACAAACAAGCAGCAAAGGATATTCTCTGTCTCTTTCATCGGATATATTATCTGCCGAAGGTATAAGATTATATCTAAATGAAGAATTTAAGAATATTCCGCTGACTGTCTATAAAACCATAGGCTCAACCAACACTGAAGCCAAGCTTTTAGCTGTTCAAAATGCTGTCCACGGAACTACAGTCATGGCAGAAGAACAAACAATGGGAAGAGGCAGATTCGGAAGGGATTTTTTCTCGCCTTCAGGTTCGGGCCTTTATATGAGTATCATTTTAAAACCCCGTTTGAGTATGGAAAATTCGGTATTGGTGACAACGGCAGCAGCTGTGGCTGTATGCCGGGCCATTGAAAAAATTACGGACTTATCTCCCCTGATTAAGTGGGTAAATGACATATTTATTGATAACAGAAAAGTATGCGGCATACTTACGGAAGCTGTAACCAACTTTGAAACGGGAATGATGGACAGTGTTGTAGTGGGAATAGGCGTGAACGTAAAAACAAAAAATGAAGATTTCCCCTTTGAACTACGGGACATTGCAGGCTCCATCCTCGACAATGAGAATAAATCCGTAAGGAATCAGCTCACCGCGGAAATAATTAATAATGTGCTAAATATGAGCAAAAATTTAGGAGACAGAAGTTTTATGCAAGATTACAAAGAACGGTCCATGATATTGGGTCAGGACATCCTGTATAAAAAGGACAATCTCTGGCATGAAGGCTACGCCATAGACATCGACGACTATGGCGGATTGATTATCCACACTCCCGACGGGCAAAAAATTACCCTAAATTCCGGTGAAGTCTCCATCAAAAAGAAATTTTAGGGACGGTTCTTTTCGTTCTC
>JAAYOE010000129.1 GCA_012520455.1 Tissierellia bacterium | reverse complement strand
CAGAAATGGAATCATAATACTTATAAGTGCTGTCTTTGTCTTTTTTCGGCTCCAAAATAGAAAATTTATGATAATGCCTCAAGGACTCGGTTGTTACTCCCAAATATTTAGAAATATTGCCAATTCGATATTTTATTTTAATCCTCTCCCTATGTATGATAAGTAAATTATACCATACTTTTTATGTCTTGTAAGCAATTAAAAAAACTCGAAAACCCATTCTCAACCAATGGATTTTCGAGTTTTTTATTTAATTATATCTATTTATTTAAAACAAATTCTGAAACAATTTCCCCTGCCAAATAACCGGAGGTGAAAGCCCAGCCTTGAGCAGCTCCGCCAAATGTAACATAGGGTTTCTTTTCGGTAAACAATACACCCATAGAATCCGTACCAACGGCATATAATCCGTTTATAGGAGTTACCCCGTCAGCTTTCAATACATTGAAATTCTCGTTTATGTCTAAAGCCCCGCAGGTACTGTAGCAATAGGGAGCACCGGTAATTGCGTAATAAGGACCGGAGCCTAATTTAACCAAAAACTCCGCAGGTTTATTAAAGTCTAAATCATTGCCGGTTTCGCAATATTCGTTATATTTTGCTACAGTGGCTTCCAGGGTTGCCGGGTCCATATTTATTAGTTTAGCCAAATCAGCAATTGTATCGGCTTTATAAACATATCCCTTATCTATGGCAGCCTGGAGAACTTCATAGGTTTCCGGCAAAGGAGTATTTGGAGGAATGGGAGCCTGATGTCCTAAATAAGCAGTTGCAGGACCTTCCGGCGCGATACTGAAGCCTTCCTCTTTTATCTTCTGAACCTGATCATCAGACCATATGCTGAAAAACCTTGCTCCCGATTTCCACGGATCCAGCATTCCAACACCTGTTTCTGATGTAAATCTTTCGCCTTTTTGATTTACGGCTAATGAGTTTGGAGCAACAACCATATCCAAAGGAATATCCCCAGGTGTCCAAACTGCGGGTCTGCCGGTCATACGTCCGATTACCCCCGGAATTTCATACTTAGCAAAGTTGGTCAAGAAATCAGTAGTTCCTGCCACATGGACCATGGGCGGCATCCCTATATTATATGTGCCTGCTCCGATAGAAATTGAATTTTCAATCATCTTTCCATCATTTTGATTCATTCCGTAATGCTTCCAGGCTCCTTTTAAGGGATAGTATTCATTGCTCAGGTATTTCTCCTGCATATCAGCATTTCCTGCAAATCCGCCTGTTGCCAATACAACTGCGTCTGCGTAAATTTCGTACTCTGTTCCGTCATTTTTGCGAGCTTTTACGCCCTTTACAGTATTAGCCTGGTCATCATATATTAACTCATAGGCTTCGGTCTCAAGCATGTACTTGCCGCCAAGCTTAACATAATCTTCAACCAATCCCTCAAAATAAGAATTAGTTATAGCATATTCCTTGGTGCCCGTATCATTAGGCAGGTATTGATATTTAACTTCGTATATATCTGCTTCAGTGAATCCCCTCTTAGGTGTCGAAAACCTGAACCCGTGTTCATACATAAGCCAATCAACAACTTTTCCCGAGTTATCCAAAAGCAAATCAAGCATTTCGGTCTTTGCATCACCTTCGGTATAATCAAGCCAAGCTTGACGGAGCTGTTCCTTATTTACATAGTCTTTTCCTTCATTAAACTCCTCTTGGAACCTTGGTGCATTAACTGCAAACATTTCACTGGTTACGGCAGATGTTCCCCCGAACTTGCCGGCCTTGTCAATAGCAAGGACGCTTACGCTGTTGGGATCTTCTTCATACATTTTCTCTGCTGCCCTCATGGCAGTTACTGTTCCGGAACCGCCCATGCCTACAACAAGAACTTTAGTATTAATGGTTTCCTTCTTTGTTACCTTTTCAGGAACTATCTTAAAAGCAGCAATCGCATCGGACGGAGATCCTCCTGCCTCTAAAGCTTCAGCTAAGGCTTCCATAACAGCAACCCTCACCGCAGCACTTGAAGCAGTTGCCCCTGTTATAGCGTCAACATAAACTGACTGTTGTTCTATCATGCGGGGCACCATCAAATCAATAACGCTTTGCAAAATAGGTTTTGTTTCTCCGTTATCCATACTTACTTCTATGTCCAGTATGGATGTTTCATCAACAGTTACTTTTACTTCCACTTCTTCAAACAGTCTGAAGCCTGTTGCAGATGCCGTGTAAGTTCCCGGCTTCATCTTTAGTTGTGTTTCTTCTGCTTCGCCGCCGATTTCAGGTTCGTCACTTCCCCCTACGGGCTCGCTTGTTTGAGCGCAGCCTGCCAATAAACCAAACAACATACAGATTGCCAGAACAAGACTTAAAAATCTTTTTGTTCTCATTTTGTCCCTCCTTGAAATAGTTAATGATTTTGGTTTATTTTCATTATAAGGTGCAAAACCATTTGGGAGTCAATAGGATTGTGAAAAATTTTT
>JAAYOE010000128.1 GCA_012520455.1 Tissierellia bacterium | reverse complement strand
TTATCCATTGTCAACCGGCAATTTCTGCCAGGTTTTGCGCCCCTGCCTTTTGTGACAGCTTTGTTAGTTTATCATAACTAAGAATTAAAGTCAATAATTTTTTGCTTATTTTTTAAGCTGCCGGCACATGTTTTTTTAACAAGCGCCTAACAAGCGCCATTATATTTTAACTTACTTATTTATCCTTGTCAATCCCATTTTTCCGTCTTTCCTGTAATGATTATCCCCATTTCTTCATTAATAATAAGTGTCTTGAATAATCTTTATTCTTATCGTTATTAATATACAAACACTGCCGAAATAATCCCTATAAAACAACTCTTGTTATTTATTTTTAACAGTAAAAAAACAGATTTTCATATTTCGCTTTTTTAACGAAACAGAAAATCTATATGCTTTACCGGTTAGGGTTACTCCCCTATGCTGTAAACTATGAGTCAGTAAACTTATACTATCAGGAATATAATGCTTCCCTGACCGTCGTTTACTATTTTCTCAATAGTCTTCTTAAGCTTCTTTCGTGCATTTTCCGGCATAGTCGTCAGCTTGGAATCCAACTGCTCCTCTACAAGGCTTGACAGTGGTTTTCCAAACATTTCAGCCTGCCATATGCTTTGAGGATTTTCTTTCATTTGGTCAGCTAAGCAATTCAATAAGTCCTCGCTCTGGGCTTTACTTCCTATGACAGGTGATACCTCCGTATTGATGTCTGCAGTGAATATATGCAAAGATGGTGCTTGTGCCCTGATTCTTATTCCGTATCTTCCGCCTTCCTTGAAAACCTCCGGGTCTTCAATTATCATATCGTCAACGGTTGGTGTCACATATCCGTATCCTTTGGTTTTGGCATCCTTTATGGCAGCTTCAACCCGGCTGTAATTCTTTCTTGTTCTTGATAAGTCTCCTATAAGCTTAAGAATTTGATGCTCACCTGTAATTTCCTCTCCGGAAAGCTCGCTGATTATTTTATAATAATAAGAATTATCCAAATCGATTGCTAAATTGATTTTTCCTGTTCCCAGCTCAATATCCTTAACATAATAATCTTCGACATAATCATTTTCCTCGGAGAATATATTTTCGGCATTAAAATCGCTTAATTTGTAATAGTCTTTGAAGTCATCCCTCAATATGTTGATTAAATCCCTCTTCAATGAATAATCATAAGACAATCCGTCAAACCATTTGGGAAGGTTCACGTTAATTTCCTTAATCGGAAATTCATATAGAACATTTTCCAATACTTCCTCGATATCTTCGGTTTTTAAATTCATGCAATCAACAACAAGAACGGGCGCATCATATTTTTCCTTTAGCTGTACGGATAATGCCACAGTATTTTCATTATTTGGATGAGTGGTATTTAGTATGATAACAAAAGGCTTATTGATTTCCTTCAGTTCTCTTACCACTCTTTCTTCAGCCATAATGTAATTATCCCTGTTTATGTCTGTGATGGACCCGTCGGTTGTCACCAATACTCCGATTGTAGAATGGTCATTGATTACCTTTCTTGTTCCTATTTCTGCCGCTTCAGCAAAGGGTATAGGCTCATCGTTCCAGGGAGTGCTTACAAGCCTTGGTATTTCACCTTCCATGTTTCCGATGGCACCGGGAATCATATACCCTACGCAGTCTATGAGTCTTAATTTTGCTTTTATGTTATTATTGAAGGTAACTTCAACTGCTTCGCCCGGAACAAATTTCGGCTCCGTAGTCATAACCGTCTTGCCTGTACCGCTTTGAGGCATTTCATCCTTGGCCCTTTCCTTGGTATATTCATCCGCTATATTAGGAAGCATCACATTTTCCGAAAACTTTCTTATAAATGTTGATTTTCCCGTTCTCACAGGTCCCACAACCCCCAGGTATATTTCACCCCTGGTTCTTTTGGCTATATCTTCGTAAATATCTATATTAGTGATAATAATCCCTCCCCCTGCAAATATGCACTATCATATACAATTAATTTATATGCCTTGTTCAACTTTTTATTCCAAAAAATCAAAAAAAGAATATAATCTCCATTCATTATATTCTTCTTTTATGACAGTACCCCCGTCCCCTTGTCATCTATAGTTTTTCTTCTTTTTTGTCTCTGAGCATCAATTTATTCACTGTTTCTTTAACATCCGCATTATTTTCCAAAACATCATACATAGCATCCACAATGGGCATATCGACATTCAGTTTTTTGGACAATTCATAAGCTGCATATGTGGTTGGAATTCCTTCGACAACCATTCCTACCTTTTTAATGGCTTCATTTTTGGTCAATCCTTGCCCTATAAGGTATCCGGCATTCCAGTTTCTCGAGTGCTTGCTTGTGCATGTAACTATCAGGTCTCCAATTCCCGTAAGTCCGTAGAATGTGTGTATGTCGGCCCCCATAGCAATTCCAAGTCTTGCGATTTCCACAATCCCCCTGTTGATAAGGGCTGCTTTTGCATTGTCGCCATAGCCTACCCCGTCGGATATTCCCGCCCCCAAGGCAATAATATTCTTAAGGGCTCCTCCGAGTTCGGCTCCCCTTACATCATCATTTGTGTATACCCTGAAATATTCGGACATAAATGCATCTTGAATTTCTTCTGCCACAGCCTTGTTTTCACAGGCAATGGTTATGGCCGTGGGCATGGATAATCCCACTTCTTCCGCATGAGATGGTCCCGATAAAACCGCAAATATGGAATTTTTGGTTTCTTCTTTGACAATGTCTGAAACCAGGCTCATAGTGCCCCTTTCAATACCCTTGGAGGCATTTATTATTATCTTTCCATTCTTATACTCATCTTTGATTTGCTTCAATACCCCCCTGACCACTTGGGTAGGTATCACAAGAAGCAAGATCTCCGCTTCCTTGGCTGCTTCATTTATATCGGAAGTAAAAACAATATTTTCAGGTATCTTTACCTTGGGCAGATATTTTTCGTTAACACGGCTTTGTGATATTTCTTTGCATGCTTTCTCATCTCTCAGCCACACTGTAACATTATGGCCGTTTTCCGATAAAAGTTTGGAAAGTGCCGTACCCCAGCTGCCCCCTCCTAGCACTCCTATGTTTTTTATCAAAATATCATCTCCTAAAACTTATTTTCGTTTCCTTTCACCAGTCTCTTTATATTATCCTTATGCCTGTATATGGACATGCCTGCAAGAAAAACAGTAAATAAGAAAAAGTCAATAGTGAGAGGACGAATAAATATTAATGCCACAAAGGGTGCAAGTCCCATCCCTGATATGGAGCCCAATGATACTGTTCTTGTTATTACTATAATAACTACCCCTATAATCACGCAGATTAAGGTTAATTTAGCATTAACGAACAGCATGACACCTATGGTCGTTGCTACTCCCTTTCCTCCTTTGAAGCTTAAAAGAACGGGCCAGTTATGGCCTATAATGACAAATGCCCCTGCTATATAGGCTCCCGTCTGCCCTCCTAAATATCTTCCCAAGAGGACCGCAGCAACGCCTTTTAAAACATCTCCAAGGAAAACCAAAGCTCCGACTTTTTTCCCGAATGTCCTAAAGGCATTTGTTGCACCCGCATTGCCGCTTCCATATTCCCTCACGTCTTTTTTGGCAAAAATTTTTCCCAATATGTATGCAAATGATATATTACCTATGAAATATGATATAATCGTCAATAGTATGTATTTCATATTGCCTCCGCAAATATGCATAGTCATTATAAGCCATCCTGATACCGGCACAAAGCTTTTACAGGTTTTTCTCGCTCCTGTTTCTGAATTCGATATTGATCGGTGTTCCCCTGTATTCAAAAGCTTCTCTTATTTTATTCTCAAGATATCTCTCATATGAAAAATGTACAATTTCCTTGTCATTTACAAAGATTAAAAACTTCGGCGGATTTACTGCAACCTGGGTTCCGTAAAAAATTTTGAGCCTCTTCCCCTTTACCGTCGCAGGCTGGTTCATAAGAACAGCTTCTGTAAGGATGTCATTTAATACTCCCGTGGAAATTCTTAAGTTCCTGAAGCTGTAAACTTCATCAACAACTTCAAGAATTTTGTTTACCCTCTGTCCCGTGAGGGCTGATACGGTCAATATGGGCGCATATGGGGCATAGGCTAATTTTTGCCTGATATCTTCTGTGAATTCCTTGAAAGTCTTATTATCCTTTTCTATAAGATCCCACTTGTTTACCGCAATAATCAAGCCCTTGTAGTTGTCATGGGAATAGCCCGCAATTCTTATATCTTGCTCGGTAACTCCTTTGTCCGCATCTATGACCAAAATGCAGACATCTGCTCTCTCTACGGCTGTGAAGGCTCTTAAAACACTGTATTTTTCAACACTTTCCAAAACCTTGCTCTTTTTCCTAATGCCTGCCGTATCGATAAGGGTATACTTCTTAGAATCTCTTTCGAACTTCGTATCGATGGCATCCCTTGTCGTTCCCGGAATGTCGCTTACAATTACTCGTTCTTTGCCGATTATTCTGTTAATAATCGAAGATTTCCCCGCATTGGGCTTTCCTATAACAGCAATTTTTATCCTGTCATCCTCTTCTTCCGCATTCAATGTCCCTTTAAATTTTGAAATAATTACATCCAGCAAATCACCTATACCCAAAGCTTCGGCCGATGAAACGGGAACAGGATCACCAAGCCCTAAGTTGTAAAATTCATATAGGTTGTCTTTATTGACATGTCTATCCATTTTATTGACTACAAGAATTATTTCTCTATTTGCCTTCCTCAGCATCTGGGCTACTTCTTCATCAGAAGCCGTGACCCCTTCCTTGCCGTCCACCATAAAAAGTACCACATCCGCCATTTCTATGGCAATTTCAGCTTGAATCCGCATCTGGGCAAATATCGTATCATTGGTATCAGGCTCGATACCCCCGGTATCTATCAGGGTAAAATGATTGTCCAGCCATTCGCATTCAGCATAGATCCTGTCCCTGGTTACACCCGGAGTGTCATCCGTTATTGATATCCTCTTTCCTGCAATTCTATTAAAAAGTGTCGATTTGCCGACATTAGGTCTGCCGACAATGGTTACTACTGGTCTTCCCATTATTTCCTCCGTCTATTTAACGATTAAGCCAAGCAAAGAATCTGCCCCTCCATGGCAGACTTCTGCCTTAGTGTTTAATTCTCTCTCCAAATCCTTAATTTCCATATCATCCAGCATTACCTTGTTATCATTTAACATGTTATCAGGCAGAATCAGGTTTTTGTAATTCTTTCCCTTAAGCTGGTCAATGATGTCTTTGCCGGTAATTAGTCCCGATACGGTTATCTTGTCACCAAAATGATTATTTATAATTTTAACCACATTAATTTTTACATTTATCCTGCCCATAAGTTTTTCGGCTAATTCAACCATTAATTTATAAGCCGCCGCTCCCGTCACAAAAGTAACTTCATCCTTAAGTATTTTTTCATATCTGAGGTTTTTAACCGCTTCCTCAACTTCGGTTTTGAACAGCCTGCACATGCCGATTCCGTTCTCCAATTGATTATAATCTTCGTAGGCTTCATATGGTGGAAAATCATATCCGCTCAGTATATAAAACTCATCCGCAATGAAAACAAATCTTGTTTTTATCCTTCTAAGGAGCCCTTCCTGCAGCTTTGTTACCTGCTTAACCACATCCCTTGCACTTTCCTTGTCGAAGGGTTTAAGCTCCAAGAGCTTTTCCCTGTGCCTGGTAAGACCCACGGGGACAACAGCTACACTTCTTAGGCCCGGGTGAAGAGAAGACAAATCATTTATGGTCCTGGTAAGCTCCTCCTTATCATTCACATCCCTTACCAGAACAATCTGGCAATCCACCGTGATTTGAGCATCAATCAGCCTTTTCAGGCTTTTAAGGATATCCATGTCCCTATCGTTCCCCATCATGTATTTTCTCAGCTCAGGGTCCGTAGTGTGAACAGACACCTTTATGGGGCTTATTCTATATTTAATAATCCTTTCAAATTCATCATCCGATAAATTGGTCAGGGTGATGAAATTACCGTAAAGAAAGGACAGCCTCGAATCATCATCCTTCAGGTAGAGGGTTTTTCTCATACCCTTCGGCATTTGGTCAATAAAACAAAAAATACACTTGTTTGAACATACCTTTATATTATCCATGAGAGGATTTTCAAATACAATTCCTATATCTTCATCATATTCCTTTTCAATTTCAAGCTCCCAAACTTCTCCGTCCTTCTTTTTAATTTCAAGACGGACCAGGTCATCCGAAATCTGGTACTTATAATCTATGTAATCTTTTACGGATGAGCCGTTTACGGTCAAAAGTTCATCCCCCGGCTCTATTTCCAATTCTTCCGCTATACTGTTTTTTAACACCTTAACAATTATGTTTTTCATTAAGTTTTGCTTCCTCCCTGCTTGCATTCATTTTATCATAAGTAATAAACTACCGCAATGTTATTTTTGTTGTAGTTTCCGGAGGTCCTCGCCCTTAAGACGGCTATCGAAAATATATAAACTCACATTTAAATTTTATTGCATATATAACAATTTTTGTTATAATATAATGACCTGAATATAATACAAAGCGAGGCCTATTATGAAATTTAACGATTTTAAATATGTAAGACCTGATTATGATGAAATAAAAGAAAAATATTTAAGTTTAGTCAAGGCTTTCAGCAAGTCAAAGACCGCAGATGAACAATATTCCTTCCTGAAAAAGATAAATGCTTTGTCAAGGGAAATCGAGACAATGGAACAATTGGTCTATATCCGCAATTCCATCAATACTGCCGATGAATTCTATGATGGAGAGAAAGATTATATGGATATGACATCACCCCATTTTCACGGACTGAGGGTGGAATTTTACAAGGAGCTGTTAAATTCCAGGTTTAAAGAAGACCTGAAAGAAAGGATACATCCTCAGCTCATTACTTTGGCGGAAATGGAAGTAAGAACCTTTTCTGATGCCGTGGTGCCTTTGATGCAAGAAGAAAATAAGCTTGTAAGCGAATATGATAAGCTGGTATCATCCGCCAAGATAGAATATGACGGAAAAACATTGAACCTGTCTCAAATGCAGCCCTACATGGAGTCAAGAGACAGGCGTGTAAGGAAAGAAGCTCATGAAAAATGGAGCGGTTTTTTCAAAGAAAACGAAGCAAAATTCGATTTAATATACGACAAATTGGTGAAGTTAAGACACCAAATAGCCACAAAATTAGGGTTTAACAGTTTCACGGAATTAGGTTATTTAAGAATGGGGAGGTCTGATTACAAGTCAAAAGATGTTGAAAAGTTCAGAAACCACGTATTAAACTACATAGTGCCCCTCTCCAATGAATTAAGAGAAAGGCAGGCAAACCGCATAGGCGTTGATGAATTCAAATACTACGACCTTCCTTTGAATTTCACGTCAGGAAACCCGGCTCCAAAAGGAAACAAAGAATGGATAATGGAGCGGACCAAGAAAATGTATGAGGAGCTGTCGCCCGAAACCGGTGAATTTATCAATATGATGCTTGAGAAAGACTTATTTGACCTGGAAACAAAGCCCAATAAGCAGGCAGGAGGATATTGCACCTTCCTTTACGATTACAAGAGTCCTTTCATCTTTGCTAACTTTAACGGAACTCAGGATGATGTAACCGTTGTTACCCATGAAGCCGGCCATGCTTTTCAAACCTACCAGAGCAGGCATTTTGATGCGCCGGAATACAGCTTTCCCACCTCCGAAGCTGCCGAAATTCATTCTATGAGCATGGAATTCATAACATGGCCCTGGATGGACTTATTCTTTGAAAAGGATACGGAAAAATTTAAATTTTTCCACTTGGCAGATTCCTTATGCTTTATTCCCTATGGGGTAACGGTTGACGAATTCCAGCATATCGTTTATGAATCACCGGATATGACCCCTGATGAAAGAAAAAAAGCATGGAGGGATACAGAAAAAAAATATACTCCTTATAAGGATTACGATGACAATGAATTTTTAGACAGGGGTACTTATTGGTTTAAGCAAGGCCATATTTTTGCCTCTCCTTTTTATTACATCGACTATACCCTGGCACAAATTTGTTCTTACCAGTTTTGGTTAAGGTCTCTAAAAAACAGGGAAAAAGCATGGAAGGACTATCTGAAAATATGCAAAATCGGCGGAAGTCAATCTTTTCTTCAAATATTAAAAGCCGGTAATTTGGAAAGTCCTTTCGAAGAAGTTACCATCAAAAAAGTTGCATCAAAAATTGATGAATACTTAGATACCATTGATGATATGAAGCTGTAAAGTATATAAAAGGGACAGATTTCTTCATTGTAAAAACAAAAAAAGAAATCTGTCCCTTTTATTAATGATAATTATTCCTGTTGAGGAGCGTCTACAGGGCACACGCTGGCGCATGCTCCACAGTCAATACAAGTTGCTGCATCTATTACGTATTTATCATCTCCAGCTGATATAGCGCCTACCGGGCATTCAGGTTCGCATGCTCCGCAGCTGATACATGCATCAGTTATTTTGTAAGCCATTTAAATTCACCTCCCCCAATATCTGTCACCACCTATTGTAGCACTAATTGCAAATATTTTAAAGGTTTTTTTAATAAAATGTTAAATATTTATTTGGCAACATATATGTATGAACATTTAATATATTTATATTTTATCGTTAATTAATTAACATTATATCGAGGTTGCTATAAGTAATATTAATAGTTTCGCTTGATTCTATATATTAAACTAATAAAACTAAGTGGTGAAATGTTTTTATTATTGTAAATTTAGCGGTTATCGTTTTCATCCTTATAAAAAATGTATTTTCTTAAATGTTTGACATTTATTTGACAATTTGTTACAATAAATCCGAATATAATACACAACAAGGAGATGCAGATATGGAATTATTAGAAAGTATTGTAAGTTTTATTAACGGAATTCTATGGGACTATGTATTGATTTTTGGTCTTGTGGGCATCGGGCTGTACCTTACCTTGAGATTAGGTTTTATTCAGGTAAAACGATTTGGCCCGAGTGCAAAAAGAGTGTTCGGAGGGGTTTTAAAAAAAGAAAAAGCCAAAGAAGGATCAATGTCATCCTTTCAAGCACTTGCAACCAGTATTGCGGCACAAATTGGGACAGGTAATGTTGCCGGAGTTGCAAC
>JAAYOE010000127.1 GCA_012520455.1 Tissierellia bacterium | reverse complement strand
TGGGGTGGCCCTATTGTCATGAACACTAAGGAAGAATTGAATAAGGCTTTTGATGATTTGAAAAAAGGAACTTTTATACAGAAGACAATTTCTTATTGATAAATATAAACAGATGGAAAAGTTGTTTGCTCTTACCCTGCCTAAACTCAAAAATTTGAAATGGAATATGTTTGCCGCGGAGTGTAAGAATTATGAGGTTTAAGTATGAAAAAATTATGGTTTATACTTACATCCACAATAATTAGCTTGCTAATAATGCTGTTTTCAGGCAGTCTGCAAATCAAGCGGAGTATGCGTGCCCATGCACTCCTTGAGGAATTCAAGGCTCATATGGATGAACGAATTCCCGCCCTGATGAAGCTGTATGGAATTCCGGGCTGCAACATCGCCCTCGATAGTACTACTGTTGTCTGTGGTAGTACCCCATAGGCCAAGAAAGTACGAGGAGTTATGAGCCAAAGCAAATTGAGTAGTGAAGTGACAGCATTTTTGGATAGTTTGAAACATTCCTTAAAAATCCGGAAAATATTGAAGGTATGTGCACCATAGATAAGATTAAATATATAAATATAGAGGTGAAACTATGCTTGAAGTCGTATTCAGTGATAGTGAAAAAGGTTCTATGAAGGCAGCAAAAAGTTATAATGCAAAAGCTATGCTTGGTGGAGCTTATTATATTGGGGAAAAACCAACTAAAGCTGAATTAGAGAAATATTTTGAAGGTCAAGCAGTTGGAGGGAATTCCCAAGATGTTGTTAATATTGGCTTTTCGCTTGACATTGGAGATATTTCGGGTGAAATTGACGGAAATGAGCGACAAAACATTTTCCGAAAAGTATGGGGAAGATTTGATTTTGACAATAAGGAGCAAGAACAGTTTTTCCAAAATCAACGCAAGGATATGGAGAAGCTGTTATCTGCTGCAAAAGATGGTATACCAATTCGAATATGGAAAAGCAACGCTCCTTATTCTACCTGTGGATTTTACTTTGTATGCCATTTATTAAAAAATATTGACTGCAATATTAGTGTTGTTTCTTTGCCTGAATATAATCCAATATCTGAGGATGAAACAGCAGAGTATAGTCATTGGGGAGAAGTTGATGCAGGTAAGTTTTATCAATTTTTATCTCTTGAAAAACAATTAACTAAGATAGAAAAGAGAATTATAAGTGACCATTGGCACAACTTAATGGAAGAAAATGCACCATTGCGTGCAATTTTAAATGGAAAGTTGACTTCTGTACCGGAAAATTTTTATGATTTTATTATCATGAATAATCTGCCTGATAATGATTTTATTATGGCTGGATTTATCGGAAAGCTCTTAGGAGAATATGGGCTGGGTATCAGCGATAGCTGGTATGCTTTACGTATTGAAAAAATAATTGAAGAAAACAAACTAATTGTTGTTGAAAATAAGAATTCTTCATATCCATACGGAAAAGTCTTAAGAAAAGTATAAGTATGCTCAACCCACGTTGAGACTGTTATCTTGATATCATGGAAAGACAAATAAATATGCCATAAATGGCTTGAATCAAAGGTTTTTAGAGTTTCGGCAATTATAGCCGATTGATAGAAACCTTGTTTTTTTATCCTCCGTAAAAAGTTTATCGTGTGCGTTTAGCGGAACACTGGGCTTGTATTAATAGTTTGAAAATAATTGAATGGGGGGTTGTCACAAAAGAAACGATGACTGTTGAAGGCATGATTAAAATTGTATATGATTTACTAAAGGACAAGTTGAACATCGTTAAGCTCACGTTTACAAGCGGAGTAAATGGCGCAACAGAAGAGTACGAACCCAAAAATAAATTAGACCGTTGCCCATTATGCGGAATTGCGTTAAACGAAAATGGTGTGTGCCCTAAATGCGGATATAAGAAATAATCTGAATTGAAAAAATGTGAACTTAGACAAGGCACTCTATGCATGCGTAGAGTGCCTTGCTCAATTTTTATATTCGTCCAGTACCCGGATGTGGAGTTTATAGATGTAATTTATATGCAAGCCTTCAAATTAAAGTAAGTTTTACATGAGGTCAGTATTGACAATAAACAGGGATGTGATGATGATATGGTGCCGGATTATTTAAAGTAATAAGGCAAAGACTCGTAAATGGGAACATATCAATGGTGAATTCTTTGGTTATATTAAAGGGCAAAATGCGGCAGGGCTGAGTAGACAGAGTAGATAATGGGCATTTTTCACAAGGTTGAGGAGACAGTCCGGTTGTAAAAATGTTTTTCTTAATGTTTGAATGTAAAGGATAAACAGGTTGAAATTATTCATTTATTAACATATAATAAAAATTGGAATTTTATATTATGCTTTTTGGGGGGATAAGAAACATGACCTAACCCTCGTTGTGAGTTCATGGAAACATATTGAGGGTATATTTTTTTGTTTTGCCGACCAAATTTATTTAGGCTTTGAATAAAAAACAGAAAATTGAGGAAAAAATTTATGAAAAACAAGAAAAAAACATCTTTAATGGCTATTGTAATCATGGTTGTCATGGCAATCGTCTCTTTTTCGAATTTATTTGAGTTAAATCTGTCCTCTGCGGCAATTTTTCTTGGAATTATCTTTTTCTTCGTCTGCAAAGCGGTTGAAAGGCAGCCAATGCAAGGAAGCGGTCTTGATTTTAAGGCAATGGCCGGGGGCTTGAAGGATAAAAAAATATGGATTTGGCTTGTCCTGCCGATCGTAACGGACGCTGTATGCGTTTTACTGTCGGTGTTGTTTTTGCCCGAATATATAGAATATGAAACATTGAGGGCCGGATCCTTTGTGGAGATAAAAATCAGTGTCAAGTCTTTTCTTATGTTTTTTGTTTTTGCCTTAGGTGAGGAAATTGCGTGGAGGGCATTTTTTCAAAACAGGCTAAGCAAGGTACTGCCGGTTATCCCAACTATACTTGTAACTTCTTTCTTATTTACCCTTGGACATTATAAGCAAGGGGATATGACTATCGTTTTATTCGGACTTGTCTTTACTTTCATAAACAGTGTTTTATATGGCCTTATATTTAATAAATCGAAGAATGCGTGGATTAGCACAGTATCCCATTTAACTGCGAATATATTTGAAGTCGTTTTATTTATATTGATAGCAAAAATTTAAAATAATTATTCCGTGGTGGTAAAGTGAATAGTGAAGATAAAAGAAAAAGCCTGAGAAGCAATTATATCTCAGGCTTTTTACAGCTCATGACTTCACGCATCACCCTATTTGCCGTATAACTTGGCCAAGGGAGTCGGCAAGGCTATCCGGTGTAAACCCTAAAGCTTGAAGGCTGTTTTCCAGGTCAGTAAAGGGGATGTTGCTGTCCTTCTCTAACTGTTTACGGCACATCTCTACGGCAACCCTAAGCCTTTCAGGTATTTTGCTGGCCTCAGCACCGCTTCTTCTTGCTACATCCCTCGGATTGATGCAATTGTCAAACTGTTTTACAAGCTGGCGGTTGCCCTCCATTTTTTGACTTATAGCGTCAGCCAGAATAAGCTGTCTTTTAGAAGGGTCGGCAACTTCACTTGCTTTTGCCATGAGTTCATCACCCCTTTGGAACCACTCCTTGCCCTTTTCGGAAACAGTGGCTGCAACCTTGTCGGGATTATCCAAAGCCACATGGTGGAGCTTTTTATCAAGCATCTTATCAAGGTCCTTGCCATAGCTTTCCCTATGACCCATAACATCCTCAATTACAGTCTGGTCTGTACTTTGGGCATAGCGCGTTGAAAAATCTGCATCTTTGTTTTTGAAGCCCTGGGAGGCTTCAAAAAAACTGTCGTTGTAAATTTGTTCTGTCATACTCTGGTTGAAATATACATTTTCACCCTTGGAATTCACATAATAGGCAGTCCAGTCTCTATCTATGGTGGTTTTCTTTCCACGCCTCATCAGTTCCTGTGATGAAGAACTGGCATTGAGAATTTGTATTCTGTCAGCAGGTATGCCTGTGATGGATGACAATTTGTCTTTGGCTATGCTGTCGGCACTTCCATAGAAGGAAGCCAAGGTCTCATTAAAGGATTTCCTGGCTGAATCCAAGCTCTCGTCGGCATAGTCCTGGAGTGCGTACATTGCCAGTTTGTTTTCCTGTACCTTAACAGCCATCTCATTCATAAGTTTACGGTTGGCTGCTGTGGGATTCAACTCAAACTGCCATGCTGCAGCCTGAAGATTTTCCACCTGTTCTTTTGCAAACCTTCTGCCCTCCAATAAAGCTTCGTCCAGTTCAATTTGGTCTGTTGTTTTCCTGATTCCCTTCCTGCCTGTCTCTATAAGGAAGTCTGCTTTTAATGCTGCTTGTTTTCCTGCCTCGACAGAATCTGTAATGGCGTTCCGTGTATTGATGCCTGTAATTGCTGTTTTGAATGTCTGTACACTTTCTGCTGCGCCTTCTTTCATTTCTTTTACCGCCTGCTTGACATCAGAGTTTGATGCAACCTTTTTCAGTTTATTAAGTCCGGCATCCATAGCATAGTCTGAAAGGTATTCAATCGTAACTACCTTGGCGCCTACAATGAATGCGTCCAGAACGCTGTCGCCGCCTTTTTCCGCATAATCCTTCATTTCACGGACTACCTCTAAGGAGGTGAACACTACGTCTGAGCAGCCTAAGGTAGCAACACCAAGAGCCATACGTCCCATGAAGCCCAAAGAGTTCTCTACCGATTCCGCCGTTTGCAGATAGCTTTCCACAAAGAGTTTCATTTCATCCCCTAAGGTTACAGGCTTGACATCAGCATAAGCACCTGTTACTGTTCCTTGTAAAAAACCACCCCAGGTCTGCTTTACTAATTCATACTGTTTGGCATCATAGCCGTAGGCTTCGTGATAGCCCTTTAGCATAACATCAATGAATTTGTCCAGAGGGAATAGCCTGTGCAAGTAGTTAAGTTCCCAAATTTTACTCTTGATACGTCGAAGCTGTTCTGTGATAAAATGGTCTGATTTCAGCATGGCCATGGCATCTTCCATGCCTTTTGACTTGCGCGGTGGTTGAGAGCAAAGTAACACTTCTTTTTCTACTGGGTATTTTTCATCTCCCCGGATCATGGTTAGAGTCACTTTAGCCTTAATACGGCTCGGTGTGTCCAGAGCTCCTTTACAACAGCGGAAAATTAAAGCGCGTCCTCCACTTGGAATTCGGTCGTTAACCTGACATTGGATTGCCAGTTTTTCTAATAGGGTCTGGTCCTCATCATTAAGAGCCTGAATTTTATAATCAAAGTTTGCAGGCGCAATTCGGATTATACTATGGGTATCAGGATCCCAGTTGAAGAATGTTAAAGTCGCCTTAGATTCTGCCGGAACGTACTGTTTACCATCTACCTCAAAGCGAAATTTGATGTTGTGATGGTTGAGCGGGTCATAGCTCTCTACATAGCAACCGATTGAATCCAAATCAAGCCTAAGTCCCATGTGGTATCTATAGATGGGAAGGTTTCCGGTTACACTTCTCTCCCCGCTGACCGCCTTAACTTCCAAGCTATATGGATCATAGTCTCCGGCTTGTCCTCCGGTTTTTTTCTTTTCTGTTATGAGAGCATAGTAAAGTCCCTTTTCTTCTCCAGGTTCAACCTCCACGCTGTAACCGTCATCCCTGATTATTTCTGCAGTGACCTCCGCATTGTCTCCCATACCAAAGACTGCAAAGGGCAGACGCTCGGTCTTTTCATAGCAGGCAGGCAGGGTAAGATTTTTCTGGCCGAATACAATTTTTTCCTCTACGATTTGGAATACCACATGGTTTGTAAAGCTGCTGCCAGATCCTGCAAACCGGAAGGATACCTTGGCCTCGGAAGGGATAATTCCTCCTGTAGCCGGAGCTTCTACATAAGCAGCTTTGTACTCGCCTGCCATGGTCTGACCGCTTACTTTAAGATATTCAGGAGAACTTATGCTGATCTTACCGGTCAAATCATTGCGGGAGTTTTCCGCCCCCTCCGGAGTGATTTCAACTATGCGGGCATATATGGTAAGGGTGCTGCCCACTGAAATAGTGTTTCCGAAGTCCTTTCTGATACGCATCTCGTAGCGGTTTGAATTTTCCTCCTGGTCTTCTTCCTCAGCTTCTTCCTGTTTAGATTGATCTCTATTTTTTCCTTTTTTTCTGTTCCGAAGGACTCCTACTCCTCCTCCGATGACAACAGTTGCAATGGCTGCAGGAATGAGGATTCCTGTTTCGCCGGAGTCTTCATCGGCTTGGGTGGTTACTTCCTTGGAACCTATTCCTTCACCGTCAATGTCTATGACTTCTACATTAAAGTAGAACCCACTGTATTCGAGGTCATCTATAATAAAACTAGCATTACCACTATACGCATGAAACGTATCTGTAATATCTTTGTTTCTAATCCCTGTTGTAGGCTCCATCTTGCTATAGGATTTATATAAATTACGAGTACCAAGCGTTCCATCAATAGCTAGTCCTTCTGTGTACAAATCTAACTCATAAAAAATACAAGGAGCTCCGTTTTCGTCATAGTTTAATTCAAAGGTAATCCAACCGGTAATTGTTCTCTGTGGACTACGATGATCTTCTTTGTCTGTAATAAAATTATTGAAGGTGTATTTTACAGGTTCTCCCATTCTCAATGTTAAGTAGTCTAATTCATTGTGGGCACCATCATCATCAAGAGCTGCTTTATACCCGGCAGTAATAAAAGAAAATCTAATCGTTGCAGACTCAAGGTTAGGATAATCATTCAAAACTAATGCCATTGCCTTTTTAGGGTAAAATAATGTTGAAATAATCAATACAAACATCAGAGTAAAAATAAGACTATTCCTTTTCATTCCCTTCACCTCCCCAACATTTTAGTCAGTTCACTAATTACATCTGTCAAGCAGGATTTCTGGGCGTCATTCATGGGAATTCGCATTTCTCCTGCTGTGTCTGATGCTGAAAGAGTCTGATTGAGCAGGTTTGTGAGAGCCTTTTTTCCCAAGTTTGCCGCTTGCTTTTTAATCTTATCTTCCACATAATTTTTTGTTTCCTTTGAACTCTTGTCTATTTCTACATCTGTATCCCTATAGTTTTTATTAGCCTGTGGAATCTGCTTTGGAGGCCTTTGTCTTATTTTTTTGCCTTCCCGGGCTTGGTCAATTATTTCTACTGTGGGCGGCTTTTCCTTTATGTCTTCTACTGGCGGCTGGTCGCTTACAGAGACGGAAATCACAGGTTCATCCACGTAAATATTCAGGTCGGCTGTCTTTTTCTTCACTGTCTCCGCTCCGCATTTCGTGCAGAATTTAGCCCCCTTTTTTAAAGGAGCCCCGCATTTAATACAGAATTTTGCTTGTGTTATTTTAGATTTTTGCTTTAATGGGACCTTGGTGCCGCATGCTTGACAGAATTTGGCACCCTCCCGGAGGTCTGCCTTACAATTCATACATTTATTTGCCATACTTTCCCCCCCTTATTAATTGATTTTTTTTCATTAATACAGACGTTCTCCGCATTCGTCACAGAAATTAGCTCCGGAAACGATTGCATATCCACACTTGGGACAAAAGTTTAGTTCAGGTGACTCGGTATAGGTGGATGGCAGGTCTTCATCATCCGGGCCCACCAAAAACAGCCAGTCTATATCCTCACCATCAGGGCATAAACCTATGGCTCCACTTGGAGAAACAAGATAGAAGCTGTCCTCATCGATTGGGTCTTCAGAGTCACTGATTTTAGCTAAAGTCAATAAGGTTTCTTTTATGTATGTCTCCTCCGAATTTGCAAAGTGCCAGTTTTCGGATATGGTTGCTGCAAACCTTGCAGCATCAAGCAGTGAATTAAATTTTTTCATAGATATCCTCCTATAAATATTTAATAATCTTCCTGCCGCCCTAAAGCCAGCAGATAAAATATGGTTAAAATAAACAGCGGCGGCAATGCGAGAATTGCGTAAGATTGAAGGGGAATAATAAGAACTATACCAACAGCTGTTTGAATATATGCCAGTTTACGGCACCAGCCATATCGATAAGTTTTTTTCGAAAAGCTAAGTCCCGCAATCCCTGTGACCATAGAAAAAGCATATACCATAGCCGCTCCAAAGCAGCCTGCTCCTGCATATTCATAATCCAAGGCTGCATTGTTTATCAGGTTCAAGCACCATAGCATCATTGGGAGGGCACAGACTAACATAAGTAAAGAGCTTATCTGGACTAGTATTCTTTTTAGCTTAGTTTTCATAGTTGGTCTCCTTTACGGCAAAAAGCTAAAAATCCTATACTATTAATTTTATTGAATCTTGTCAAAAAAACATCGACCAAAAGGATGAATTACAAAAAAGACTCTCATACTTTAGTATGATAAGTCAGTTAATCTGTGTATTTCAGGGGTTTCATAAATTCCATCTTGTAGGCATAATATTCGTTTATTTTAGTATTCTCAGGCTGTGAATTGGTGTTTATTGTTGTTTATATTGACTTGTTTCCAAGAACAGACTAAAATTATATTATAGACATCAAGGTGAGCATATCGCTCCATGTAAAGTATGTCGTATTAATGCCGGAGGGTATAAAATGAACAGACATAAATTGTTAAATTCCCGCAGGCTTTCTGTTGCCGGATTTTCATTTCTATTTACTTACATTCTGTCCTTCCAGTTCGAGGGACAGGTTTTGTATAGCCTGCTGGATATGCATGGAGCAGATGCAGACACTTATATACTGGTTGCAATTATCGCACATTTTGCGGGGCTTTTTACCTGTGGCCTGTTTATCAAATCCCAGGCGGCTGCCAAGAACATGATGCTCGCCGGTATGGGCTTATGCTTAGCCGCTACTCTCCCCTTCTTTTTTGCTCCCTCATCTCTATGGCTGGGCGGACTGATTATCAGCGGATATTTTAGCGGCTGTTCGGTGGCGGTATGGGGATTTTTCCTTAAGGCCTTTACTCCCGAGAACAGGCGGATTAAATCCTGTGCCGACGTTCTGATTTATTCCAATCTGCTGATGATTGGAGTCAATGTGGTTGCTGTGAACAGGTCAACCTTCATCGGCCTAAGTCTTGCTATACTCTGCCTTGTAATCGGTATGGCCTTCATTTGGATGCTGCCGGCAGACCAGGAGAATGAGCAGAACAAAACATCAAAAAACAAGACTTACGGCAGTATTAAAAATCCGATTATACTGCTTTGTCTTTTTGTCTTTATCATCACAATTAATTCCGGACTGATGTATCAGGTCATCAACCCTGCCTTTGACCATCTGACGGGGCTGGTGAGCTGGTATTGGGCTGTGCCTTACATAGTGGCCCTTGCTATAATGCGCAACCTGCCTATGAAAGAAGCAAAGCATTCCAAAATTTTGTATATCGGAATGGCAATGATTATAGGAGCCTTTATCTCCTTTATGCTGCTAAAGCGAAACACTACCGATTATCTGATTGTGGATACGCTTATGCTGGGTGCTTGTGGAATTTTTGACCTGTTTTGGTGGAGCATCCTTGGTGAAATGCTGGATTATAGTGACAATCCGGCACAAATCTTTGGCATTGGGCTTTCTGCCAATGTATTCGGCGTCCTTTGCGGGGGCGTCTTGGGCATGGCCGTAACATCTATTGGGCTTTCAGGCGCGGAGGTTACGGTGATAGCCCTCACTGTGGTTTGCGTCACACTGGTCATGCTGCCGCCCCTGAACCGTCAGCTTGTTTTACTTCTTAAAAGCCATGTCTACCTTGCCGTTTATGACAATATGAGTCAGTCGCAGCAAACGGATATAGTTCGTCAAATTAAAACTCTTGACCCCCTGACCGTCCGGGAGCAGGAGGTATTGCAGCTAATACTTTCAGGCAAATCCAACCGTGAAATTGCCGAGGCTTTGTTTATCAGTGAGAGTACTGTAAAAACACATACAAGGAACATTTTTTCAAAATATGATGTAGGCAGTCGATCAGAACTCATCAGCACCCTCCTGAAGAATCAAAGGGTGAATGATACATAAGCCACCTGAATACAAGGTTAACCGGCCTCTCATACTAAAGTATGAGAGGCTTTTTTATGCAGATTCATCCTTTCGAACGATGCCACTCATAGATTTTTTCGCTAAAATTTATGCAGAAGGAGGTATGGTGCAAATGAAATTAATCCGCAAACGACGCAATGGATATGTCTTAATGCTCGCAGTCAGTATTTGTTTGGCTGTGTGGCTTGGTGCAACATTTATGATAGAAGCGGTTTTTGCCTTTGGAGCCATTAGCCTTATCTCGCTCCTGTTATTGGTTAGGCAGAACCGTCTGCTCTATGATGCCACACTCATTTGGGATAATCGCATCATTGCGGTGCCATCTGCTCTTATCTCCATGCCGGGCAGCCAAGAAAAAAAAGATAACGATGAAATAGTAGTATCTACCTTTGGTATCCTTATCGGTAGCGAAATCTACCGGTGGGGCCTCGATGGGGTACATGGCGTGAGGCTGCACACCGTCCATATTAATAAGGGACAGATGTACCTGACCTTTGGAGACACAGCCCATACCATGCGGGTAGAGTTGTTGCACGGAATTACTCAAAAGCAGGCAGTGCTGGATGCTGCACAAAAGCTGTTTCGTGAAACCGGTGTAACTGCAGACATCACCGGATGGTAAGGCCCCAAAAGAAAGTGAATAATGAAAGAAGGAGTGAATATTATGGGTAAATTTTGCATTATGAAACGAAAAATATTATCTCTCATGCTTGTAGCTGCAATGCTCTTGTCCTTAATGACAGGGCTTACCGGCTGCGGAAAAGGCAATCAGGAAAAACCCTCAGGTCCGCAGGAAGCCGAAAGCATTACGGTGGAGGAAGGACAAACCACATTAAGGTCGGAGGTCGGTGCTGCCATAGACTTTGGTTGTCTGCTGGAGGCTGGTGAGGAAGTAACTATACAAAAGGTGACGCCGTCTCCCCTTGACGAGGGTGTGGATATCTACGCCTATGATTTCAAACTGTCTTCCGGCCAGCCGGAGGGAGTTGTCAAGCTTACAATACCCTATGACGACTCGGGGCTCAACACCGATGAGGAACTGCTTTCGGTCTGCGGTAAATACCTCAATGAGCAGAC
>JAAYOE010000126.1 GCA_012520455.1 Tissierellia bacterium | reverse complement strand
CGGTAGAGGAGCGGTAACGGTATATAAATAAAATCAAGGAGGAACCGATGACACTGCTAATCGTAATATACGGACTTATTATAGGTTCTTTCCTGAATGTTTTGATTTATCGCATACCAAGGGGTGAAAGCATTGCATGGCCGGGCTCCCATTGCCCGGCATGCGGCCACCCCCTCAGTTGGTATGATAATATACCCTTGTTTTCATATATGGTGCTGAGGGGTAAATGCAGGTACTGCGGGACCGGTATTTCAGCCGTCTACCCTCTAGTGGAAGCATCCAATGCCCTGCTTTATTTGATTATGTACGGCAGGTTCGGCTTTGGGGCTGATTTCATATTTTACTCCTTGATTTCATCAGTCCTCTTGGCTGCAGCTATTATAGACTTAAAGGAGATGATTATTCCTGACAGCTTAGTACTGAGTATATTGGTTTTAGCTCTTATGCATAAGGCGGCAAATTATTTTTTGTACGGCATATCTCCCCAATTAATCGGCAGCATATCGGGGATGTTGATTGCCGGAGGCCTTTTTGCAGCCATTGCCCTCATATCCCGGGGCGGCATGGGGGGAGGAGACATAACCCTCATAGGTGCCTTAGGATTTGTTTTGGGACTTAAATATGTATTATTGAATATATTTTTATCATTTATTTCGGGTGCAATCATTTCTGTATTTTTATTGGCCGCAAAAATTAAAAAGCGGAAAGACCCTGTCCCCTTCGGGCCATTTATAGTTTTGGGATTTTATATGACGGTTTTGTGGGGAAAGGATATTATAAATTTATATATTAATCTAATATTATAAGGGGTGATGACTTTGGGTTTATTCAATAATAAAACGACCATTTCCATGGAGTTTTGTTCTGACAGGGTAAAGGTGGTTGTAGGAAGGTATCAAAAGAAGAATATCACTATAGACAAGTGCTTTTCAATACCGATTCCCGAAGATTTATATGAGGACGGGATAATTAAGGATACCAATAAGTATTTATATGAGTTGGAAAGAGGACTGTCGGAGAATAAGGTTTCTCGGGGAGATGTCTACGGGGTAATAAATTCATCCAATATTATCATAAGAGAGATAAGTATTCCAAAGGTTGGAGCAAACCAGATAGGGGCAATTTTAAATTACCAGCTGGATGAATACCTGCCCGTTGATCCCCAGGCCTATGTTGTCCAGTATTTGCCTTTGGACACTGTTGAAGAGAATGGTGTTGAAAAGCAAAATTTAATGCTGATAGGAGTGCCTAAGAGTATTATCGAGCCCCATTTTAATTTATTGCAGAATTTAGGGTTGAAACCTTTGGTGCTGGATTATGCCGGCAATGCCATAACTAAGTTAATCAGGTTCAATGACAGCATAAACGGGGTGTATGACAAGAATATTACCATCGCTTGCGTGGATTTGGAGCATGAGAGCACTACCCTTAACATAATTGAAAAAGGGATGATGAGCATATCAAGGGTTGTAAAGGAAGAAATCAGGCCCATTGTCTATGAAGATGCGGCTTTGACTTCTGATGAAGCCTCCTGGCCGGTTGAGGGCAATGAGTCGTTTGAACAGGATAATTCGGCGGTTTCGGGACTTAAGAGAAATTTAGGAGTTATACTTGACGGAATTGATATAGTATTCAGATACTACAGCTCCAGAGAAACGGAAAATGATATTGATTTGATCCTGCTTCACGGCTACTATTCCAATATAGACGGCATAGAAAACCTCATAGGCAATTTTTTTGAAATCCCCTGTGTTAAGCTGAATGTTTTAGATAAAGTTAAATTTTATGGAGACCTGGCAGATTATGCCAATGCCATAGGCGGTCTAATAAGAGTGAGCGG
>JAAYOE010000125.1 GCA_012520455.1 Tissierellia bacterium | reverse complement strand
ATGACAGTACCCCAGTCCCCTTGTCATCGTCCCCTTGTCATTAAGAACGAAAAGAACCGTCCCCAAAAAGTTATAGGCGGGTTTCCAGGACTTGGTCGTATTTGAAGTCTTCCAGGCAGAGGTAGTATTCCGCTGTGTCTACCAAGGCCTGGAGCGGAATTAAGCCAATAATTTCGCTCCCAACAACATTTACTCCGTATCTTGCCGCTTCCATTTTTATTGTTTCAAATACCCTGTAGATACTTGTTTTGGTGTAGTCGGTTAAATTCATGGAAACCTGCACAAGACCTCTGTCCTGCAATTCAACCCCTATAGCCTTTACATACCTGAAGCCCCCGCTTAAATATCTGACCTGCTTAGCAATTTTATTGGCAATTTCCAAATCAGGGGTTGATAAATTCACATTGAAAGCAATTAAGGGCATCCTTGCTCCTATTGCAGTAACCCCTGCAGTGGGGTGAATGGTGTCGGGTCCAAAGTCAGGCTTCCATAGGACGTCCCTCATTTTTTCCCTCATTCCTTCAAACTGCCCTTTTCTCACATTGGCTAAATTTTCCCTGTGGGGTGCGGATGCAGATTTTTCATAGAGGAAGAAGGGGAGGGCATATTTTTCAGCTGCTTCCCTTGCCACTTCCTTGGCTAATTTGTCCGCTTCCTCCAAGGTAACATTTCTCACAGGTATGAAGGGTATGACGTCTACGGCTCCCATGCGGGGGTGTTGTCCCTGGTGGTAATTTAAGTCGATCAGCTCAACTGCCCTGCCGATGGCTTCGATCATTACCCTTTTAATCTCCTGGGGTTCTCCCACTATGGTCACCACAGTTCGGTTGTGGTCTTCATCGCTTGAATAGTCTAAGAGCTTGACCCCTTTTTTCCCTCTGAAAACATCCAAAATTTCTTCTATCTTTTCCAAGTTCCTGCCTTCACTGAAGTTAGGCACGCACTCAATGATTTTATCCATTTTAATCTCCGTTGATCTTGTAATTTTTTATGGTTTTCTCTATTAAGTCATCGCTTGCCAAATATGGTATGGTAATGTGGTCCCGGCCTTCGAATTTTTTGTTGTATTCAATCACTGTTTCAATCGAATGCTCATTTCTTGCCCAGTTTCTTCTGGCCACTCCCACCATGGTGTCCCAAGGAATGGAAGCTTTAATTATTTCATCGACCCTTTCACTTCCGTCAAGAACAAGACCGAAGCCACCGTTAATGGCCTTGCCGATACCTACACCGCCGCCGTTGTGAAGGGCAACCAATGACATGCCCCTTGCAGCATTTCCGGCAAAGCAGTGAACTGCCATATCTGCGGTAATATTGCTGCCGTCGTAGATATTTGATGTTTCCCTGAAAGGTGAATCGGTACCTCCCGTATCGTGGTGGTCTCTTCCCAGCATTACGGGTCCGATTTCTCCCTTTCTCACCATGTCGTTGAATTTAAGGGCTATGTCCCGCCTTCCCAGGGCATCCTGATAGAGAATTCTTGCCTGGGTTCCAACAACTAAATTGTTTTTCTCCGCATCTCTTATCCATATATAGTTGTCCCTGTCCTGACCTCTCCTGTCGGGGTCAATAACCGACATTGCAGCCAAGTCGGTTTTTCGCAGGTCTTCAGGCTTGCCGCTTAAGCAAACCCACCTGAAGGGGCCGTAACCGTAATCAAAAAGCATGGGTCCCATTATATCTTCCACATAGGACGGGAATATGAAGCCTTCGCTGGTATCCGTGCCATTTTTGGAAATTTCCTTAACTCCCGCATCAAAAACAGCCTTCATGAAGGAATTTCCATAATCAAAGAAATAGGTTCCCCTTTCAACCAAGGTTTTTATTGCTTTAAAGTGGTCGGCCAGGGATTTATCCACCATGCGGGCAAATTCTTCCCTGTCCCTGTATAAAAGCTTGGTTCTTTCTTCAAAGCTGAGTCCCTTGGGACAGTAACCTCCGTCATAGGGCACGTGGCAAGAAGTCTGGTCGGACAGCAAATCTATGTGAATATTGTTATCCACCGCATATTCCAGCAAGTCTACGATATTGCCGTGGTAGGCTATTGAAATTGTCTGTTTTTTGTACAAGTGTTCCCGTGCTATTTCAAAGGCTTCCTCAAGATTATCGGTTACTGTGGAAACCCATCCCTGGGTTAACCTGGTTTGAATTCTTGAGTAGTCTACTTCTGCAATTATCCCCACCCCGTTGGCTATTTCCACGGCCTTGCCCTGGGCCCCGCTCATGCCTCCAAGGCCCGAGCTCACGAATAAATGGCCTGCCAAATCCTTATCATCGGGGATGCCAAGCTCTTTTCTTCCTGCATTTATAAGGGTATTAAAGGTTCCGTGGACAATTCCCTGGGGACCTATATACATCCAGCCTCCGGCAGTCATCTGGCCGTAGCTGGAGCACCCCATAGCGGTTGCTTTTGCCCAGTCGTGGGGATTGTCAAACATCCCGATCATCAAGCCGTTTGATATGATTACCCTGGGGCTGGATTTGTGGGATTTAAAAAGCCCCAAGGGGTGGCCGGACATGACGGCCAGGGTTTGCTCATCCGTTAATTCCTCAAGATATCTCTTGATTAATTGGTATTGCATCCAGTTTTGGCAAACCTGGCCCGTTTCCCCGTAGGTAACCAATTCATAGGGGTAGAGGGCAACTTCATGGGATAGGTTATTGTCTATCATCACTTGGAAGGCCTTGCCTTCTATACACTTACCCTTGTATTGGTCTATGGGCCTGCCGTAAATTCTTTCCTTTGGCATATAGCGGTAGCCGTAAATCCTGCCCCTGGTCATCAGCTCATCCAAGAACTCGGGAGCTAATTTTTCATGCAGGCTTTCCGGCACATATCTTAATGCATTTTTTAAAGCTAATTTTATTTCTCTCTCATTTAAGGATACTTCTCTTTTAGGAGCCCGTCTTACATTTTCTTTTAAAACCGGATATTCAGGCAGTTCTTCGCCCAGCTTGATTGTCATTGCATTTGATATGCTTAAATTATCCATCTCTTTACCACCTCCAAAAACATTTTTAAAAAAATTATATCTTAAGATTACTTAAAGCTTTTTAGGGTAAACTATTTTTGTAAGTTAATAGTGTATGCTAATTAACTTCCCTCTCCCCCTTGTTTTTTATAAATATGTATTATGCCTTACCATGTGTAAGGCATAATTTTTTTATTTTAGCCTTGCACGGTATTTAACCGCCATCTTGTCTGGATAATATGAAAGCTTGGCTTTTCTCAAGCCTTCCACCCCCATGTCTTCTTCCCGGTTTATGTAAATCAAATCGGGATGCTTATCTTGAACCCATGCGGCAAATTGTTGGTTTATCATGGGATAAGCGCCCTGAACATCTTTAAATGCCTTTTCTATATGTATTACGTAAGTGTCGGAGCTTAAAACTTCACCTATGGTATAGGCAACAACTTCGCCTCCTGCCCTTATCAGGCCTCCTTCAAGCTCAAGCTCCTTAAAATATTTAAAGAAATATTTTGTCGCACAGTTTTCATCCATCAGGCTTTCATCGTCCGCGCAGCCTGATTCGATGCACCATTTCTTGTTCATTTCAATGCATTCGGCCTTGTTTTCTTCACTTATTGTCTCAAAGGACCAGTCAGGATAATTTCTTTTAAAAATGTTTATATGGTTTCTTTTTCTGTGAAGCTTTTTCCCCTTTAATGTCACAAGTTTTTCTATATAATATATATAATCAAAATCCATTTTAGCTTCTTTGAATATGAATTTTCCCGGAAACAATTCATTGAGTTCATTGACTTGTTCACGAGATAAGCCTGCAATTAATAATCTGTCGGAATCAGCCGAATTTATTATCTCTTCAATTATCGGCTTGACATTTCCCTTTCCCATGGGGTAAAGATATACATCCTTTAAATCGCTGATTTCCTGTTTGACAACCAAGAATTCGTTAACTTTAGCTACTTTTGTGTTATTTATTTCCCTCCAGGCAAATAAGTTGCCGAAGTTTTCATGACATCCTGAAATATCATGTTCTTTCAATATGGGGTTTATCCATTGTCTATCTTCCAGTTCAATTTTTCTTAAGTTAAGCATTAATAATTCTCCTCGCATTCATACGGTCAACCTTAAGCTTAATTCACCGTCTCTTATTTCATCCTTTCCTTATGTTTTGATGCAGCTGTTTTATTATACAACAAGTTAAGGAAAAAAACATGTAAATGACAAAAATAATATTTTTCAAAATAAAGCAGCT
>JAAYOE010000124.1 GCA_012520455.1 Tissierellia bacterium | reverse complement strand
CAAAAACAAAAATTTATAGTCCGTTATAGGTGTATGGTATGAAGTTTGGGTTCTCTCTCACCCTTTTTAGTTTATTTATCAGCATATCCCTGTCTTGATTGAGGGTGCCCGCCAAATTTACTAAGTTTGAAACGTGGTTGGCTCTGAATATGCAGTCGGTCAATTCTATGTTTTCAAGCAATATAATATTCTCATCAAGGATTTGAAGGGGTGTCAGCAATTGAAACTTGCCCTTTTCAATATCCTCAGCAAGTTCTGATCCTTCATCAACCACAAGCCTCAGCAGCGAAAAATAATGGGGGTTAATTGCAGAAATAACCTTGGCAGATTCCACCGCATGGTCCTCCATGTATTCAAGTCCCCCTAAACCTGATATTATCATGCATGAAAATTTAAAGCCTGCTTTTATTGCCTTTTGTCCGGCTTCTATCATTTCTTCCCGGTTGACTCCTTTGTTCACCATGGATAATACCTTGTCCGACCCGGTTTCAACCCCCATATAAAGAAGTTCCAAACCTGCATCTCTTATAGCCCTTAACTCTTCATCCGTCTTCCTCAATAAATCCGAGGGACCTGCATATGAGCTTATCCTTTCAACATTAGGAAATTCTCTTTTTATATAATTTAACAAGTCCAAAAGCTTATCCGTATTTATGCAAAGAACGTTGCCGTCTGCAAGAAATATCCTTTTAGGATTCTTGTAAGCAGCTTTTAGCCACTCTATGTGTCCTGTAATTTCTTCTTTTGACTTTAATCTGAACTGCTTGCCCTTATACATGTAACAAAATTTGCACTTGTTGTGGGAGCATCCTTCAGTTACTTGAATTATCATGCTCCAAGCTTCGCTGGGCGGCCTGTACAAGGGCTGTGAATAATCGTATCTCATGTCTTCTCCTTCCGTGATGCTTATAAATTTATTAAATGGCATTGTAGGTTTGCCTTATTGCTTGTTCCGCTCCTTTAATAAAGTCATTTATTATTTCTTCACAGCTCTTAATGGAAGTTATTACCGACAAGCTTTGACCCGCCTGAACCAAACCCCATTCAACATCTCCTTCTAAAGGAGCGCTTTTAGCTTTTCCTGCCCTTAATTTACTCAG
Organism: Tissierellia bacterium; assembly: GCA_012520455.1. Taxonomy (GTDB): domain Bacteria; phylum Bacillota; class Clostridia; order Tissierellales; family Sedimentibacteraceae; genus Sedimentibacter. The sequence continues at coordinate 979 of JAAYOE010000124.1, read as the reverse complement.
CTCTTCAGCGGGAGCATGGGCTTTTTCCAGCTCTATATACTTTTCGGTAGTTTTATTTTTCAAACTTCTTATGGCATGGTTAGCCAAGTAACCGGTTATTTCAGTTCCCATTTCATCTGCATTAACAATAGCATTCTTGGCATTGATATGAGCCACACATTCCTTGGAGGCATAGAATCTTGTTCCTGCTTGAATTCCGGCTGCTCCCATAACTAAGGCAGCGGCTAATCCCCTGCCATCTGCAAAGCCTCCCGCAGCAATAACCGGTATATTTATCTCGGGAATAACCTGTGTCATCAGGGATAAGCTAGTTAGTTTTCCTATATGGCCTCCTGCTTCCATCCCTTCAATTATCAAGGCATCGGCTCCGTTTGCTTCCACCCTCTTGGCCAATCTTGTGTTAGGCACAACCGGAATTACCTTAATACCTGCATTTTTTAATTTTTCAATGAAGGGAACCGGATTTCCCGCCCCAAGGGTTACAAATGAAACTTTTTCATTGCAAAGCAAGTCTATTTTTTCTTCCTTGTCATCATCCATCAATACCACATTGACGCCAAAGGGTTTATCTGTTAACTTTCTTGCTAAATCTATCTGTTCCTTAACCCAGGAAACGTCCCTGCCACCCGTGGCGATAATACCCCCGCCTCCTGCATTAGATACGGCCGCTGCCAAGTTAGCTTCAGATATCCATGCCATGGCTCCTTGTAAAATTGGATATTTTATATTTAAAAGTTCCGTTAATCTTGTTTTCATATTGCCTCCCATACCACAATATTAAAAATCATCTGATTTAATCTTATCAGATGATTTTTAATAAAACAAGGAGATTTTGGGGACGGTTCTTTTCGTTCTCAAGAAATTTTAGGGACGGTTCTTTTCGTTCTCAAATAGATAATAATTAATTTTTATGAAAAGAAATTGAATTATTCAGAAGTATTCGCAATAAAACTGGTTTTTTCAGAGCGAAAAGAACCGT
>JAAYOE010000123.1 GCA_012520455.1 Tissierellia bacterium | reverse complement strand
TTGTTGTCAATATTTGTTTGGTATTTTTTTGCATAATATGATTATAGTTTATTCGACAGCTCAAAACATGGCGTATATTGTTGTATAAGGAAAGAAAATTTGATATAATTAATTATCTTTTTATTATCGAGGAGAATTATGGCTAAGAAAATTAAGGTAAAACCAGGCAAGGCCCAGTCAAAGGCAGGGTTTTTTGTAGGTCTTGTATTTTGTTTGATAGGTTTGGTTGTTGTTATACCGACATTTGGCCCCTTTGGAATCTTTTGGACCTTGGTCGCAGTTATCATTACGGTTACCCATTACAAAAATGCATTTACGGAAGAAGGGGTTTCATCTCATGAAATTATAATTGAGGACAATGATTTAATGAAAAATCCTGATATTTTGAAAAAGGCTTCCGAAGAAGTCAAGGATCAGGACTATGTATATGTTTCTGATGCCAAAAAGCGACTGGAAGAAATAAAAGTTTTGTATGAAAATGGCCTCATGACTAAAGAAGAGTACGAGGATAAAAGAAAAAGCATAATTGCAGATATTTAAAATTGCTATGAATAACCCTCAAGGGTGTGATTCTGAACGGGAGATATTATGAACAAGAGGAATTATGATTTGGCTGTTCAGCTTCGTCATGAACTGCACGAACACCCGGAACTGGCCAATAATGAAACATGGACAAAAAAGCACCTGATAGATTTTTTGAAAAAGTACACAAGGCTGGAAATAGTAGATAAAGGCCGGTGGTTTTATGCTGTTTACAAGGCCGGCCCCGGAAAGAAAAACATAGCATTTAGGGCTGATTTCGATGCAATACCTACTGATGAGTACATAAAGATTCCTCACGGGTCAAAGATTCAAGGGGTTTCCCATAAATGCGGCCATGACGGGCATTCGGCATCATTAGCGGCTTTTGCGCTGGAAATTGACATGTATGGTGCAGACAAGAATGTTTTCTTTTTGTTCCAGCATGCTGAAGAAACGGGAGACGGAGCAAGAGAGGCAGCTGTGTTTATAGAAGAAAATAATATCGATGAAATCTATGCATATCACAATATGAGCGGTTTTCCTTTTAAGGCTGTGGCAGTAAAGGATGGAGTAAGTTTTTGTTCATCCAAGGGAATGATAATACATATGGAAGGGATGCCTTCACATGCAAGCATGCCGGAAAAAGGAAGGAATCCGGCCTTTGCCATTGCAAAAATTATAAATTCCATACCTGAATTCACTTCACCGGATAAGAATAAGGGGATGGTTCTTTGTACCGTAATACAAGTATCCGTGGGAGAAAGAGCCTTCGGTAAGAATCCGGGCAAGGGAGAACTGCTTTTAACTATTCGTGCCTTGTATGAGGAAGAATTAGACAGGCTCCAGGCCAATATCGAAAGCTTAGCCCGGGAGGAAGCGGATAAGTACGGGCTGGATGTTGCTTTCGAGTATGTCGATATTTTTCCCGAAACATTCAACCATGCCGAAAGTGCCGACAAAATCAGGAAGGCTGCTGAGAATAAAGGATATGAAGTGGTTGAAATGAAGGAAGCCATAAGAAGCTCGGAGGATTTCGGATATTATACAAAAGAGACCAAGGGTGCCATCTTTTTAATCGGAAACGGAGAAGATTTTCCGGCACTTCACACAAATGAATATGATTTCAGGGATGACTTGATAGAGGTAGCAACAGATATATTTCATGGAATTTTGGACTATTAAGGAACAGTTTCAAGCATTTCTCATTTTTTTGTGTTCTTTTGTCAAAAAATGTGGTATAATCTAACAAATGGAAAAGGTATTCCGGAAAAAGGGGGAATATTATGCCGGCTAAAATCTTGATTGCTGACGACTCGGCAACAGACCGCTTGATTATAAAAAATATGTTAAGCGAATATAACACATTGACGGCATGTGACGGACAAGAAGCCATGCTTCTTATTGACCTGCACCCGGATATAGATATCCTGATACTTGACCTGAATATGCCTAAGATGGATGGTTTTGAAATCCTTGAGGTTCTGAAATCAAATGACAGGTATAAAAGGCTTCGGACTATAATATTGACTGTTAGCGATGAGCCGGAAAATGAAATAAAAGGGCTAAAAATGGGCGCAGTTGATTATATAAGAAAACCTGTTAACTTTGATTCTTTACGAGCCAGGATAGAAGTGCATCTTGAATTTTTGAAATTACAACAACTCTATGAGCAAAAACTCCACAGCCAAGAATTAACA
>JAAYOE010000122.1 GCA_012520455.1 Tissierellia bacterium | reverse complement strand
CTAAGGGTGAAATTGTTGTTCAGGTTCCTATTGACAAAAACTACATACTGAAAAATGACGAAGAAGTTACCATTGACACCGCTGCAAGAATCGTAAATGGAAGAACCTACCTTCCCATCAGAGCCGTAATCGAAGCATTCGGAGCGGAAGTCCAATGGGATGCCGCATTGAATACTGTTGTAATAACAAGTGAGCCTGTGGATGCACGAGCCATATATTTTGCAGCAAGCGAAAAATCCTATGCCTGGGATAATTACGATATGGATGCAAAGATTAATATGTCCATGAATGTTCCCGATGCCGAAGGAAACGTCCAGCCCTTTGACATGGACATGAACATGTACATATCCCTCTTCATGAATCCCATGAAGGCTAAAATAAACGTATCCATGGCCATACCAGGAATGGAAAATCTGCCCGTACAGCCCATTATGAATATGTATATGACAGTCGATGAAGAAGCTATAACCCAATATATGGGCGTAGCTGATGAAACCGGAGAGCTGAAATGGATTAAACAGGCCATTAAAATCGATGAAAAACTGTCTGCTTTAATGAAAAACAATGAAGAAACAAGGCAGAAAAATAAAGAACTGATTGAAAAATATACGGAAGATGTTAAATACTTCGGTAAGTACACCCAGGACGGAAAAACATTTTTAAGGCTTCAATATGTGCTGTCAGGCGATATATACAAAGAAATGTTTGCTGATTTTTCGGAAGTGATGCCTGAGCCTGCAAGCGAAGAAGAAGCAATGGCCTATGAAATGATACAAAATATTGCAAATATGGATATCGGAGATTTAACATACATTATTTATATCGATGAAGAAACCGGTGAAATGGCAAAAATGGAGATAGATTTAGCGGAAATGGTAACATCCATGGTATCCGGCATGACGGAATCAATGGGCCTTCCTCCTGAAGTCATGGAGGTATTAAAGGGTCTGAAGGCCGATATGTCAATGGAATTCTTAAGTATCAACAGTGCGGAAGATTTTGAAATTCCGGAAGAAGCTTTAAATGCAACGGATATATCCGAAATGCTCAATGAATTGCAAGAAACTGAAACTGAAATCGAAATAGAAGTTGAAGTTGAAGAAGAAGAGGAACTGTAATCAACAGAAACTGAAAAAGTGCACCTGTGAGTGCACTTTTTTTGTCTCGATGAGATTCTTCGAGCTAAAGCTCTCAGAATGACAGTTTGTGAGTTATTCATAACAATGACACCCTGCGGGTTATCCATAGCAATGACATCCTGCGGGTTATCCATATCAATGGCACCCTGCAGGTTATCCATATCAATGGCAGTTTACAGATTGTTCATAACAATGCCGCTGATTGTCATCCTCTCAGCTCCCTCTCACACATGGTCTTTAACTTTTCAATAACTTCGTAATCTGCGGAGGCTTTACCGGACATGTCTGCTCTGATGAGCTCAAACATATCCTCAAGTCTTTCCTCCCCTACAGCTTCTATGAATCTTCTTATTCCTTTTTCCTTTATGACATTGGCGATTTCTTTTATGTAATGGTATCTAATCAGGGTTTTTACATCTGTGATAAAGTCTTCTTCATATCCTAATCTTTGGAGGATTTCTTCGCATTTTGCGGCCGACCTCACATGGTGGCCGTGGAAGTGGCCCTTCCCCTTTTCATCAAGGGTAAAGCAATCAGGCTTGCTGATATCATGGAGCAAGGCTGCCATCCTTAAGTTAAGCTTTGGCTTTATTCCATCAACCACTGCCAAGGTGTGGTCTAAAACATCCTTATCATGATAAGGGGTTTGCTGGTCAAAACCTTTGAGTCTTAATAGTTCGGGAATAATATTATTCATTTCACCTGTTTCAATTAATTTATGTATTCCTGACGAGGGTTTTTCGCTCAGCAATACCTCCTCTAAAATTTTTTTGTACATATTTCTCCTTTTATGAAACTTTTTCATTGATTTTTACGTCTATTTAATAATACGGCATGAAATCCTTCGTTTCACTCAGGATGACAACCGGTGTGCAGGACGGCTCTGCTTGAATTTGCACAGTCATAATTATATTACATTCAATCGTAAATGTAAAATATAATACTGTTTGTTTTTTATTCCGAATGGTGTATAATAATGCTATGATGTTCAGGAAGGTGATGGAATGAAAATCCTTAAAACTGTTTTAACTGCTCTTTTAGTCTTAACTTTGATTTTTACTGCTGATGTTTATGGTTTGTCCTATGAGGCAAGCAATCATTATGAGCTTAAAAATATTATCCTTGAGCAGATGAAGGAATATAATACGGAATTTAATATCAGATATACCGGCTCTTTGGACAACATAAAGGAAGTCTTGGAAGAAACGGTTAATAGCGATATTTATTTAAATTCCAATGTTTCACGGGTGGATTGGAATATTTCGGGCACCAAAACTCTATCCAATATAAAGGTAAAGGTTTCCTATATACTGACCAGGGAAGAAAGAATTGAAGCAGATAAGATTATTGACGATATTTTAAAAGAAATTGTAACACCTTACATGAATGACCATGAAAAGGTAAAAGCGGTCCATGATTATATAGTATTGAACGGCAAATACGACAAAAATTCAGTTTATTATTCTGATTATGACTTTCTTACAAAGGGTACCTCCGTTTGCAACGGATATGCCCTATTGACCTACAATATGCTGAACAAGCTTAATATTCCCGTCAGATTAGTGTCCGGCACCGCCGGAGGAGAAGCCCATCTATGGAATATGGTAAAGTTAGGGGACTATTGGTTCCACCTGGATGTAACCTGGAATGACCCGGTGCCTGACTGCGATTCGGTGTTCTATACATATTACATGCTGACGGAAAAGGAAATTTCTAAGGACCATACGATTGATGAGGGTTTAAATCTTCCTAAATCTACTATGAATTATTATGACTACCTCAAAGAATTATCCTATGAAAAACTCTTGGTCGAAACCGGCCTGGACATGTATGAAGAGGAGAATTTTGCAAGAGATGAAGGGGAATTAAAGAAGATACTGGCGCGAAAAATCATTAATCATCCCTTGATGGTAAGCGTGAGATTTGACAGGTCGATTACTCAGGACAGCATAATAAATGCCATGTCTCAATTATATAAGTATGATTGTATATCCGTAATCAACTACAGTGAAGTCGACAGTGACATTAAAGGGGAAGGAAAAATCTTAAATTTATTCATTACATATAATGAGACACCTGATGACATAGTCGCAGAATTCGGGAGAAAAGTTTACAACACCGCTTCCGAAGTAAAATATACCATCTATGCCCTTTACGGCAATAAGAAAGTTGACATTACAAAGGACGTATATATTTACCCCTATGATTCAAACAGGTTAACAGTAAATAAGGGAACCTTAAAATTCAAGGAGCCGGGAAACTATAATCTCTTGTTTGAATACCAGGGACTCCGCAAAAAGGTATCCGTAACGGGATTAAATGCGGAAGCATTTAACTATATTACGGACAAGAAGCCGGACAATTACGTCAATGTGAAGGTTTATGACCAATACATAGATTTCAGTTCAGTCAGCCAGTGGCCTATTATTGAAAACGGAAGGACAATGGTTCCCTTAAGGGCCGTGTTTGAAGTGTTGAACTGCAAGGTTAGGTGGGAGGAATCATCGAAGTCTGCGGTAGTGGAATACGGGACAACAAAAATAATCATACCTGCTAATTCAACCACCGCATATATCAACGGTAAGGCCAACTCCCTGGACGTTCCCGCAAAAATAGTAAATGACAGGGTTATGATACCCCTGAGATTTGTGAGTGAAGCTATTGAAAAAACCGTCATCTGGGATGATACAAACAAGACAGTACTGATTTATTAGGAGGGACCTTTATGCCTTTTGACGCGGGATATATTACCTTGATTGTTCCGGTTATGTTCATTCTGATAATGATAGCCCTGATAATATTATTCATTAAAGACAAAAGAGACAGGTAATCCTGTCTCTTATTTATTGTAGTCATTATTATACACGTACGTGTCATTGTTATGAATAACCCGAAGGGTGTCATTCTGAACGCAGTGAAGAATCTCATGAGATCCTTCGCATACGTTCAGGATGTTATTCTTCATTTTCTCAGTATTTCAACCGCTTTTTGGAGCTGGGTATCTGTTTCATAATATTCGTACCCGTAGCCTTCGGCGTCATCCGGCAGCTCTATTTCAACATCCGGCTCGATTCCTACCCCGTGGATGTTTATTCCCGCCGGTGTGAAGTACTCGGAAACCGTCATTTTGATTCCTTCGCCTTCATTTCCGAATCTTTGAACCTTTTGCACTATCCCCTTGCCGAATGTTCTGTTCCCTACCAAGACTGCCCTCTTGGTGTCCTTCATGGCCCCTGCCATGATTTCGGAAGCACTGGCACTGCCTTCGTTTATCAAAATTACAATCGGAATATCTTCATACTTTGCAT
>JAAYOE010000121.1 GCA_012520455.1 Tissierellia bacterium | reverse complement strand
TAAGACTTAAACAGCAGTATTTTTTGGTTTCCGCATCCGCACAGAATATTGTTAACTGCCATATGAAGAAATACAAGACCTTAGATAACTTCAGCAATAAGAATGCCATTCATATAAACGATACCCATCCCGCCTTGGTAATACCTGAATTAATGCGTATTTTTATGGATGAATACGGACTTTCGTGGGAAGAAGCCTGGAATCAGGTATATGAGTCGGTATCCTACACAAACCACACTGTAATGAAGGAAGCCTTGGAAACATTCGACGAAACCATCATTCAAACCAAGCTTCCCAGGATTTATGCCATAATAAAGGAGATTGACAGGCGATTCATAGAAGAAGCAAAAGCTGTATACAAGGATCATGACAAAGCCTTGAACATGTCCATTTTCGGCTACGGTAAAGTAAACATGGCTAATTTGTGCATCATGGGCAGCCACAGTGTCAACGGGGTTGCAAGGCTCCATTCTGAAATATTGAAAAGAACTGTTTTTAAGAATTTCTACGACTATAGCCCTGATAAGTTTATGAATGTAACCAACGGCATAACCCACAGAAGATGGTTGAATCAGGCGAATCCTTTGCTTGCCGCCTTCCTTGACCACCTTATAGGGCGGGAATACAGGAGGACCCCGGAAAAGCTTAGCTTGCTCAAGCAATATAAGGATGATGACGTTGTTTTAAATAAATTGGATGAAATCAAACATTTGAACAAGGTGAAACTGGCCCGGTATGTAAGGGACAATAACCACATTGACCTTAATATAGATTCGATTTTTAACATCCAGGTAAAAAGGCTTCATGAATACAAGAGGCAGCTCTTAAATGTTCTGAGAATTATAAGCATCATAATCGATATAAATGAAGGAAACACTTCCAAGATAGTGCCTGAAACATTTATATTCGGTGCCAAGGCTGCTCCCGGCTACTACAGGGCCAAAGAAATAATTCAGCTTATTTATGCCTTAAGCGAATATGTAAACAAAAACACTTATGTCAAAAAATATATAAATGTTGTTTTCTTAGAGAATTATTCGGTAAGCTCAGCCGAAATAATAATTCCCGCCGGCGAATTAAGCCAGCAGATATCCCTGGCGGGCAAGGAAGCAAGCGGGACGGGAAACATGAAGTTCATGCTCAACGGTGCAATAACCATAGGAACTTATGACGGCGCCAATGTAGAAATAATAAATCAGGTAGGAGAAGATAACTTCTTCTTGTTCGGCATGAAGGATTACCAGGTGGAAGAACTTTGGAAAAAGGGTTATTCATCGGTAAGCTACTATCAAAAAAATGAAAAGCTCAGGAAAATAATTGATTTTTTAAACAAGGGAATTGCCGGAAAATCCTTTGAGTCCATATCCAAATACCTCTTGGGGGGACCTGTGGTAGGAGACCCCTACATGTGTTTTGCCGACTTTGACAGCTACATGGAAGTTCATGAAAAAGCATCTTCCCTTTATTACAAGGATAAAAGGAAGTGGAACCAAATGTCCCTGATAAACATTGCATCTGCAGGTATATTTTCTTCCGACAGAACCATAGAAGAGTATGCAGGCAATATATGGGGAATCAAGCCTGTTGATTAGTATATGAGCAGAATGTCAGTTCCTGAGTTATTCGTAACAATGATACTTACGTGTATACATAGCAGTGACACATGGATGGTAATAATCACAAGGAGGGAATATGTATATATTTAATTCTCAGTCGGAATTTTTCAGACACCCTCAGGGCGGAATTAAATCAAATGAAACAATAACCTTTAAAATCCTTGTAAATCGTAAAAGCACCGGGCCTGAACTGCTTATCGAAAAAAGGCATGACTATGACAGGACCTTTTACGATAAGATAAAAATGGATTGGATATCATGTGAAAAGAACTATGATATCTACCGGGCAAAAACATCTATAGAGGAATATGGTCATTACTATTATTCCTTTATTTTTGATGATGATAAATCCCCGGACTATGAGCTTATAGTATATGATGAAGACTATGTCACGCCGGATTGGCCTAAGGGAGGAATCATATACCATATTTTTGTGGACAGGTTTTTCAGAAGAATAATAAGAGCGAAAAAGGGAGCCATCATAAGAAAATGGGGTGAAACTCCCTATTATCTTCCGGACGAAAAAGGACAAGTATTAAACAACGATTTTTTTGGCGGTAATTTAGACGGTATCGAAGAAAAGCTTCCCTATATTGCAAGCTTGGGTGTTAACATTATCTACCTATCACCAATCTTCGAGGCATACTCAAACCACAAATATGATACCGGCGATTACCACAAGATAGACCCCATGTTTGGCAGTGAAGCTTCCTTAATAAAGCTCATCCGAAAGGCAAAAAAATACGGAATAAGCATCATCCTTGACGGGGTTTTCAGCCACACGGGAGATGACAGCATCTATTTCAACAAATACGGCAGGTATGACTCCACAGGTGCTTTCCAAAGCATGGATTCTCCTTATTACCAATGGTATACCTTCAATAAATGGAATGATGACTACCTGAGCTGGTGGGGCATTAAAACACTGCCTGAAGTTAATGAAAACAATACCTCCTATACAGACTTCATAACAGGGAAAAAGGGTGTCCTCCGCCACTGGCAAAAAACAGGAATAAGGGGCTGGCGCCTGGATGTTGCCGACGAGCTTCCGGATGAATTCATAGAGAAAATAAGAAAGTCGGTAAAAAGTTATGACAAGGATGCCTTGATAGTCGGGGAAGTATGGGAAGATGCTTCCAACAAATATTCCTACGATAAGCTTAAAAAGTACCTTTGCGGCAGACAACTGGATTCTGTGACAAATTATCCCCTAAGGAAGGGGATAATCGAATATGTTAAAAATAAAGACTGCACCCTGCTGTATGATACTATGAACAAGATTATGGAAACATACCCTCCCCCTGCCATAAACTGTCTGATGAACATTCTTGGAACCCATGACACGGAAAGAATACTTACCTTGCTGGGAAGCGAGACCATACCTTCAAGCAAAAATGAAATGGCCGAAAGCAGACTTTCAGAGCCGGAATTAAAACGAGGAATCAAGTTGTTAAAAATTGCGGTCCTCCTCCAAATGACCCTGCCGGGCATTCCCTGCATTTATTATGGAGACGAGGCAGGCATGGAAGGTTGGAGGGACCCCTTCAACCGGAGGTGCTACCCCTGGGGAAAGGAAAACAAGGAGATTCTTGACTTTTACTTTTTTATTACAAACCTGCGAAAGGCTAATAAGGTTTTTGCTGAAGGTAAATACAGGTGTTTAATTCATGATAAGGAAGTATTCGTATATGAAAGATTTGACGAAAATGAAAGAATCATTATGGGAGTAAATTTATCACAAAATGAAATAAGCTTAAAACTTAAAGAAGACATGATTGAATACACTAATACGAAAAAGGGCAGCATTTTCAACATTGAAAAAGAAGGTTTTTTAGTCCTGTTGAAAAGCTCCCAATCATAGCTATAAAACCCGCAGGGTGTCATTCTTAACCCGGTGAAGAATCTCATGAGATCCTTCGCTTGCACCCAGGATGCATCGTGATTAGCATCTTTTGGCTATTAATACCATGTTTCTTATTTTTTCTGCCAATTCATCCGTGATCATTGACCTTCTTGCCCTCCACCGCCAGTTGGCTCCCAATGTCGAAGGGGTATTAATCCTTGCCTCCGAGCCCAAGCAAAGGAAATCCTGAAGGGGGATAATGCAAAGGTGTGCCTTGCTTTCATAAAGGACCCTTATCAAATCATAAACAATTTCATTTATATCCTCGGCCTTGATATTCAAGGCCTTTAAAACATATTCCCTTCCCTTGACATTTAGTTTCTCAAACCAGCCTTTTAGAGTATCATTATCATGGGTGCCTGTATAAGCAACATAATTTTTGTCATAGTTTTGGGGCAGGTAGGGATTATCAGGGTTCCCGTCAAATGCAAACTGCAAAACCTTCATCCCCGGATATCCCAAATCATTTTTCAGTTTAATGACAGAGTCGGTGATAATTCCAAGGTCTTCAGCAATGATGTTTACCTTGCCTGACTTTTCTTTTACTTTTTGAAACAATTCTCTCCCATAAGCCGGCATCCATCGGCCCTTTACGGCATTTTCAGCCCCGTAAGGAACTGCCCAGAATTCATCAAAGCCCCTGAAATGGTCAATTCGTACAGTGTCATACAACTTAAATGAGAACCCTATCCTATCAAGCCACCACTTATATCCGGTTTCTTTTAAATACTCCCAGTTATATACAGGATTTCCCCAAAGCTGGCCGTCATCCGAAAAATCGTCCGGTGGCACGCCTGCAACCCATAGCGGCAGGTTTTTCTCATCCAGCATAAATATCTTTTTATCCGACCATACATCAACGCTGTCACCTGCAACATAAACAGGAATATCACCTATTATTGATATTCCCGACTTTCCGGCATATTCCTTAAGTTTTTGATATTGTTTGAAGAATAAATACTGGAGGAAGACCCAAAAATTTATTTCCTCATGAGACTCATTTTTATATTTTTGAAGTATATTTTCCTCCCTTTTTTTAAACCCCTCATCCCATTTATACCATGGCAGGTGATTATTCTTATGCTTTAGGGCCATGAATAGGGCATAATCCGAAACCCATGGATTATCCTTCCTGAAAGGTGTTAAATCAATAAACTTCCCCTTATTTACATATGCCTTCCTTAAAACTTCATATCTTGTATCGAATAACCTTCTATAATCGATATAAGCATAATCAATGCCAAAATCAATATATTTTAATTCGGTTTGATTGATAAATCCTTCCTCGGCCAGGGTTTCCAAGTCTATGAAATAGGGATTGCCTGCAAATACCGAAAAACAAGAATAGGGGGAATCTCCGAACGAAGTATGCCCAAGGGGAAGAAGCTGCCAGTATCTTTGTCCTGCAGACCGTAAAAAATCAATAAATTTATAGGCTTCTTTACCAAATGTTCCTATCCCGTATTTTGACGGAAGTGAAAAAATCGGCAGCAATATCCCCGAGCTTCTTTCAAACATATATACTCCTAAATAGTCAATTCATGAATAAACCGTTTGTGTCATTGCTATAAATAACCCCTTTGTGTAATTGTTATGAATAACCTGCAGGGTGTCATTACTATGAATAACCCAGGAACTGTCATTCTGAGAGCTTTAGCTCGAAGAATCTCATGAGATCCTTCCCATACTCCCAGGATGACATTTTTGATACTATTGTAAATATTTTTTCAATACATCAGCCATATCGGTCTTTTCCCATGGCAGGTCAAGGTCTTCTCTCCCAAAGTGGCCATAGGCTGCAAGCTTCTGGTATATGGGTCTTCTCAAATTGAATTTATCAATGATAGCGGCAGGCCTTAAGTCAAAATTCTCAGCTATTGCCTTTTCAATTATCTCATCAGCAACCTTGTTGGTGCCGAATGTTTCAACCATTATTGAAATGGGTTTCGCCACCCCGATAGCATATGCAACTTCTACTTCGCATTTGTCCGCCAAGCCTGCTGCAACTATGTTCTTAGCAATATACCTTGCTGCATAGGCCCCGGAACGGTCTACCTTAGTGGGGTCCTTTCCTGAAAATGCACCGCCCCCGTGTCTGGCGTATCCCCCGTAAGTATCCACTATGATCTTCCTGCCGGTCAAGCCTGAGTCTCCTTGGGGTCCGCCAATGACGAATCTTCCCGTGGGATTAAAGTAAAACTTGGTGTTTTCATCGATTAATCCGGCAGGAACAACCGGTTTAACAACAAATTCCATCAGGTCCTTACTAATTGTTTCCATATCAATATCAGGATTGTGCTGGGTCGATATGACAACTGTGTCGATTCTCACAGGTTTGTTGCCAAGATATTCAACAGTAACCTGAGTTTTACCGTCAGGTCTCAAGTAATCAACCATCTTGTTTTTCCTGACTTCCGTCAGCTTCATTGAAAGCTTGTGGGCCAAAGATATGGGCATGGGCATGAGCTCAGGTGTTTCATTGCAGGCAAAGCCAAACATCATACCCTGGTCTCCCGCCCCGATCATGTCATTTTGGTCATTATTGTTCTTTTTGTATTCATCTGCTTGATTAACACCCAAGGCAATGTCCTGAGACTGCTCTTCAATTGAGGTGAAGACGGCACATGTTTTGTAATCAAAGCCGTATTCTGAACTGTCGTAACCGATATTTTTTATGGTGTTTCTTACTATCTGCGGGATATCAATATAGCATTCAGTGCTGATTTCTCCCGCAACAAGCACAAATCCCGTTTTGGTGACTGTTTCGCAAGCAACCCTTGCATCGGGGTCCTGCTCCAAAATTGCATCTAAGATGCCGTCTGATATCTGGTCGCACATTTTATCCGGATGGCCTTCCGTAACTGACTCAGATGTAAATAACCATTTTTTCATTATCTTATCCTTTCTTTTTTATAATCTTGTCTTATATCAATATTCAGGGACATCCTCCACCCAAAAGACTTACCCTACAGCAGAGGATGTCCCCATATGCATAGGTCATTAAAAAACCTCTTCAAAAGAAGAGGTTAAGTTCTTTCCTATTGCCTCATCTTTCGGATACCCGCGGGAATTGGCACCTTGAATAATCAGGCTGCCGGGTTTCATTGGGCCTCGTCCCTCCACCACTCTTGATAAGGATTTTTTATCATATTAACATATAGGTTTTTTTTTGTCAACAAGATTTATTTTATTAAAAGTCCCGGCATTTGAGCCGGGACTGAAATATTTATTTATACTGGTCATATGTTCTAACAGACATGAGAATTGCCGCTTCTCTGGATGCCATACCGTAATTAACCGCTTTTTGTGCATCCGTTACAGCCTTGGGCATGAAGTTGCCGCTTGTGTCCCCTTTTATGATGCCTAATTTAGACATAAACTTGGTTCCTTCCACCGCCCAGGATGAAATATCAGCCTGGTCGGGAAAATCCTTCACCCCGTCAATGCTGTAGTCTCCCTCCGGGGCTATTGCTTTTATGGTTCTGAACAGCATGGTGGCACATTGCTCCCGGTTAATTAAAACATTTGGTTCAAATGTCGTTGTCGATGTACCTTGAGTAATGCCTATGGAAAATGCTTTGAGAACCTGCGGATTTACCGTATCGGTAAAGGGGTTTTGAGGTATTGTTACAGCCTTACCGGTGGTTTTCTCGTAAAGCAGGAGGGCTAACTCTGCAAATTCTTCTCGGGTTATCGGTTTTGTCAGATCTTTTCCCTTGAGTATTTCAGGAATAAGGCCCGCATCATTGGCTTTTTCCAATTCATCCACCGCCCAGTCGCTGGCATCTTCATAAAATGCCGGGTTGCCGATTGTAACTATGTTAGAGTAATCTGAATAAACATATTTATCAATCCAATCATCCTTATAACCCCAAAGTCCCTGGAATCGGGCCCGGAATTGATATGTTTCACTCTTAATGTCGATTGTGTCAAAATCTCCTTCATCAAAAGGCTCATATACATAGCTGCCGTGAAAAAGATAGTCAGAAACAGATACAGAGGTATTCCAGTATAGGGATGGACCTTCATTCCAATCGTAATTGCCATACTTATATTCAAAATCAATTTCAATATAATCACAATCAAATCCCTCATAGTATCCGGAATCACTTTCTAAATTTGCATTTATTGTTTTTACGCTGTCAGGGATGTCAAGCTTTAATTCAAAATAAGGAAGACCTTCATCCGTGAATTTTAATTCGCCTCTGAGATTTTTTGGTGCTTCCAAAAAGAAAGGATCACTTGCCAAGGCTGTCAATGGAAACAAGGTCAATAAGAGTGCAGCAATTAGTAAAACAGATAATATTTTCTTCATTGTAACCCCCTAAAGTATAGTATTTTTATATTAATTATAAGGAGTATAATAATTATTTCAATCACCCTCAGGGTGATTTTTCAGCCTCCTTTTATTTTTATGGAACTATATTATTCCTAAACCGTCTAAATAAAAGATGAATAAAGCATCATTTGTTATAATTTACTATTTTAGCCATGCTTATAACAATAGCATTCGGAGTTGATTTCTGTTATAATTTTATAAGAAAGGAATGATAAAAATGATACTGAAAAAAATAGCGGCTATTTCCGCAGCAGCAGTCCTCTTACTATCTTCTTCAGCATATGCCGCCGGCCTTTACACCGTATATGATCTGTCTGAAGAAATAAGGCTCTCAAAGAGTATTACATATGAAAGAATAGAAAAATACACATCATCAGGGTGGATGAACATAAATGTCATCCGGGCAGACTTAACCGATGAGTATACGGAAGTAAAGCCTATCAACAGCGAAAAGGGCATTTCAAACAGGGCAACCTTAAGCTCCATGATAAAATCATCCGGAGCGGTTGCTGCAGTTAACGGAGACTTTTTTTACATGGGAGACCCTACACATACATATGGTCCCATAATCAGAGACCATAAGCTGATTACTTCTCCCCTGCCCTTTGATTACGGTTATCCCACCGTGTCAAAACTCAGGGACGGCATCGATATTTCCGTATGGAATCCCAAAATTACCCTTTACGGGTCTGATTCCACCGAATTTAATGTTCTTGTAATAAATAAAACTTCAAATATCGATTGGGGACCGGCCATCCTTACATCCGACTGGAACAAAACTTCACCCGGATACACTGCAAAAGATATCGTGGAGGTTGTCGTAAGAGACAATATTGTTTCCGAAGTCAGAAAAAATCAGCCTCCGACCCTAATTCCGGATGACGGGTACGTGATAGTCAGCACAAATCCCGCAACCATGGAGCAAATGCAGAATTCCTTCAAGGAAGGCCGTCCGGTATCATTGAATATTGAGCTTGATTTTGACCTAAAAGATATTGATTGGTCTTTCGGCGCAGTAAACTACCTGGTCAAAGACGGTAAGGAAAACGAGATAAGCTCTGAGGTGTTAGGAGTAAATCCCCGAACGGCAATCGGTTTTAACAAGGACAATACGGAGATAATAATGGTTACCCTTGACGGCAGGCACAGGGATTATGTAGGGGCTAAACAGACGGAGCTTGCCCGGATTATGATCGATTTAGGGGCCTATAATGCGGTTAATATGGACGGAGGGGGCTCCACAACCATGGGGATTGACTTCTTGAGAAATGCAAATATCACGGTGGTTAACTTCCCCTCGGACGGAAGGGAAAGAAGCATTGCATCGGGAGTTGGTATCTTTAACAACTTTCCCGAAAGCGACAAAGTTGATAAAATAGAAATTACGGCCTTGGAAGATACGGTTTTCAATAAAACGGAAACAAAGTTAGACCTGAAATTCTTCAATGAGTACTATAGTCCCGTGGATTACAATGTAAAAAATGTGGAATTCACTGTGACCCCCCTTAATGCAGGAAAGGTTGTAGACAATGTATTCATGCCGGAAAGACCCGGTAAGGCCATAATTACAGCCCGTGCCGGAAGTGCTGAAGGCCGGGTTGAAATAAATGTCCTGGATAAGGCCGTGGCCCTGGAAACAGATACAGATTCAATAACCTTGGGATTCAATGACAAGTATGACTTAGGCAGGGTTTTAGGTATTGACAAGGATGGGAATTCCGCCGGCATACCATGGAAGTACATTGGTGTTTCCTACAGGAACAGGGTGGGAAAGGTTGAAGACGGTATATTCACCTCAAGCGACATCGCCAATACCGGTGCCATAACTTTATCGTCCGGAGATGCAATCAAGCACATACAAGTAAAGGTAGGCTACAGGTATAAAACCTTAAATCGTTTTGAAAATTTGGATGATTTGAAGCTTACCTTATATCCTGATGAGTCCGAAGGTAAGATGTCCATAGTTCAGGACTTTGTCAAGGAAGGAAAAAATGCCCTAAAATTAGATTACGACTTCACCAAAATGACTGACCAAAGCATTGCCTTTGTGGAATTTGGCGACAAGGGCGAGGGAATAAGGCTTGAAGACAAACCCTTGGCCATCGGCATGTGGGTTTACGGCGACAATAAGGGCCACTGGCTAAGGACTCGAATAACCGATGCCTACGGCAGGTTAGTCAAAATTGATTTTGCAGAAGAGGTAGACTGGACGGGGTGGAAATGGGTTGAAGCAAAAATACCGGAAGGCATTGCCTACCCTATCACACTTAAAAATATTTACCTGGCGGAAATAAATGAGACAAAAAAAGATTCTGGAACAATATATATTGATAATTTGAGAATAATGTACGAACCCAAGGACAAGGACCTGGGGCTCAGACCCGAAACCATGTTCGAAGATGCCATGAAAGTACCGGCAGTTACGAATTACACCGAAAAATTAACCCTGTCACAAGGCAAGTATGACCATGAAGGTGCCGATGACATCATATATTGTGAAGGCATAATCTCAAACGGAACCATGAGCGGAGCTGATATAGCAATGTGGAACAAGATTAAGTCCCTAATGGATTATGAAGATAAGGTATTGGTTTTATCAATGAACGGAGATATAGACAATATCAATGACAAGAGAGAAATAAGAGTTTTAAAGGAAATACTTGAAAAAGCTTCACAAAACAATGATGTATTTGTGGTATTCAAGGGAGAAGGCGAAAATACGGTGATTGAGAATAAGGTAAGGTACGTTTCTTACGACGACAGCTTTGAAATAGGTATATCCGGAGGAAAAATATCATATAAAAACTGACACTTTACCCAATTTTGTGTTGATGTGGCACAGAATTGGGTATAATATTTATAAAGAAAGGGGATAAGCCTCTAACCTCCCCTTTATATTAAAACTTATATGGAGGGTAAGATGTGGGACGAGTTTAAAAAGTTTGCATTTAAAGGAAATGTATTGGATTTGGCTATAGGTGTTATAATGGGCGGGGCTTTCGGTAAAATAGTCACATCCGTGGTAAATGATTTAATAATGCCCCTGTTGGGATATCTGATGGCAGGAGTGGACTTTAAATCTTTGAAATTTGTAATGAGCGAAGCAGTTATGGAAGGGGAGACGGTAATTAAACCCGAAGCAGCAATTTTATACGGCAACTTTATTCAAAACGTTGTAGACTTCCTGATTGTGGCACTATCCATTTTCCTCTTTATCAAATTAATAAATAAATCAAAGGAAAAGCTAATAAAACAAGAAGCACCCCCTCCGGAACCCGAAGGGCCTCCGGCACCGACACAGGAGGAACTTCTGGCCGAAATAAGAGATTTGTTAAAGAAACAATAGGCATACAGTATTGACCAAGATAGGATAATTATATTTAAAAGGACGCATTAGATAATAATACGTCCTTCTATTTATTTAAACTTTTATCTAAGCTATAGATGCCCTTGTCCTTTTAATTCATTATTGAGACCAAGCGCATAAATATAACTGAACACTGAGCTCTTGTAGCAGGGTCTTGCGGCCCTAAGGCATTTTCGGAAACACCGGTAATCAAACCGTTTTTAATAGACCACATCATTCCTGCACGAGCATAATTACTAACTGAGCCTCCATCCGTAAATACATTTAAGGCTCCCTCATCGAAGCTAATATCATAGCCCTTATACTGAGCGTAGCGGTACAATAAGACGGCCATTTGCTCTCTTGTTAAAATTGAATCCGGGTCAAATTCAGTATCAGTGATGCCAAGTACAATTTTGTTTTGATATGCCCATGCAACAGCATTTTTATACCAATCTTGTGTTAAGTCTGTAAATATTGAATTACCTGAAGGTACTTTATCATCACTGCCAAATTCAAGTCTGCTGAGAATAGTTACAAACATACCCCTTGTAATAGTTATGTCAGGACCAAACATATCATTAGAAATACCTTTAAATATGCCTTCCATTACTACAAACTTAACAGGTTCATAATACCATGCATTTTCCGGCACATCATTGAACCCGGAATAAGCATCTGCCTTTGGTACATCCGGTTCAGGAATGACAGTATCTTTTTTGCCCCCGGAACCACTGCCGCCGGAACCACCGCCTCCTCCACCTGTGCCTCCTCCGGTGGATGCGGCTGGTTTAACTGTGATTTCCGCTTCTGCCGTTTTACCGCCGTATGTAACGGTAATCTTGGTGTCGGATGTTGTTAATCCTCCTGTCGGTGTATACGTATAACCTGTAACCACTTCAGTTGTTCCATTGTCATAATGTGCCGTTACTTCCATTCCGGCAGGGTTAAAGCTTTC
>JAAYOE010000120.1 GCA_012520455.1 Tissierellia bacterium | reverse complement strand
CTTGATTCAAGGTTAAATATAATATTTCGCCATCTTCAGAAAGCAAATATACAATATATACACCCTCAATTGCAGAAGTAGTAATCCTTTTATCATAAATACTTACCCACGGGACATTAGCCCAATTTCCTTGTCCAATACTACCTTTGATTATGTAAATATTTGGATCTATAAATGGCAATGCTTTTAAATATTCAACAATTAGTCTTTTAAAAACATTTCCCATTGAATTGCCAGCAAATATTTGTGTAGTTCGACAATTATAATACTCCTTTAATACTGTGGCAAATAAGAAATTAAGATCATTTTTATCTATTCTTGAATAATAAAGTCTAATTTTCTCATTCAAAATTTCATCTATCTTTTCATAATCTTTTTTTGTCAATTCTGCATGTAGATTTGAATTTACTATAAACTTAGATTCATCTTTATCTTGTTTAAATGTTACAAATTCCCTTTTACTAATAACTTTATAAGGGTTGTTTAAAATAACAGAAAGCACATCGTTAATAGATGAGTTTTCAATATTAGCAATGCGTGGCTCTACATTGACATCCGGCACTTTTCCGTTTTGCTTGCGTTCTAAATAAAAGTTTTTAAAATCATTCGCTACAGCATATGCATTAGCAACACCATCAGAATTCATATTATCAAATAGAGATTTTAAATAGATTAATTTATAAGATCTAGCATAATTGTTTAAACTATCTGCTGCCCCGATATAATCATAAAAATCTTGTTTCATGATATCCCTCACTTGTTTTGTTCTAAGAAATACTATCTTAAATATAAAGTATTCATTTTGCTATTTGATATATTTTCCGTTTATATTGATAACGCTTTCATAGAACCATTATTAGTATATCCCCCAACTTTTATTTTAAATGTGTTTGTGGATTGTTAATATGTTCTTGGATTTTTAAATTATTATAACACCTTTCGACAAATTAATCCATAAAATACTTTTTTTGTATGGAAAAAGGCCCTAAATTTATTAATTTAGAACCCCTAATTAGTGGTATAACCCGTTGTAATTGTTTGCTTATCAATTTTTAGTATCTAAGATTTCTTTTTCAAATCAAAATACTCTTCCCTCAACATGGACATTAAATGCAAATCATAGTACTTTCCATCTTTTTTGGCTGCATGTCGCATTATTCCCTCATATTTAAAGCCTAATTTCAAATACAGATTACCTGCTAAATTGCCTGTGTAATGGTCTAAGGTAACCCGTTCCATTTTCAAGGTATTGAAGCAATAGTCCAGGAGCAATTCTATGCATTCTTTCCCGTAACCCTTTCCCAGATGCTCCTTTTCTCCTATATAAATCCGGGTAATGTCAATAAAGTCAAATTCTCTTGATATATTTGAAAGATAGACTCTTCCGATGGGTCCTTTGTCTTTCAGAATAATCGTATATTGCTCCTTTGTTGGGTCCTGCTCCCTGGTAATGAATTCTCTTACAACTTCCTCGTATGTACGCTCCTTGTTTATGGTCAAAAATTCCTTTACATAATCTTGTTGCTCCCACTTGGTAAATATTTCGCAATCATCAAAGACACTCTTTCTGATAATAAGGTTTTCAGATTCCATATTGTCCTCCGTGTATTCGTTATGAATAAATTATATCTTGTTGCAATGTATTTTTCAAGCAAGTAAACATTTTTAACATCATCATCCTGTATTCTTTTATTTTATTATTTAGTAATAAAGCTTGTAACACTTTAATAAAATGTATTGGAAGGGGTGGTGAAATGAATAAAATAACAAAAAAAAGGTTTAACATAAAAAGGAAGGAAACCTTTAACAAAAAATTAGCCTTGCAGGTTATTTTCAGCATAGTCTTGGTAGGAGCAGTCATTGTAATGAAAAATATAAACTCTGACCTGTCGGAAAGATTCATGGAAGCAGCGGATGAAAAGATGAACGCAAGTATTGAACTCTTGGAAGTAAAAGATACCATTACAGAGGGTTTTTCAACCGCTGTTAAAAAGCTGCCTTTTATCGGAGAGAAAAAATCGACACCGGTTATAGGGACCCTCTACAGGAAATACGGACTGAATAAAAGTGATGAATCATCATATTACAACCACGGAATAGATATCAAGGCTGATTCCCAATCAGTTAAGGCTATTACGGACGGTAAGGTAGTATCCTTGGGCAGCAATGAAAAGCTTTCAGGCTATATTGTTGTACAAAATGATGACATGACCCTTATTTACGGGAAAATACATGAAGCTTTTGTATCAGAGGGGGACAGTGTATCCAAGGGGGACCTTATCGGAGCTTTAGACGAAGAGAACATGATCCTTCACATAGAAGTCTGGGAGGACGGTGCTTCAATAAATCCTACATCATTATTCGATTTGACAAAATAAAGCATTTTGGGCAATGCATTTAATCATTGCACTTTTAGCACATGAGGTTTCCCATGTCTTTTCGGCTATATTGCTGAATATTGAATTCACCAAGGTTAAAATCACAATATTCGGTTTCAATCTAAATGCAAATTTAGACAGGATTTCACCTGCAAAAAAAATCATTTTATTCTTTGCAGGCCCCGCATGTAATCTGTGTCTGTATTTTGGATTCAGAAACACCGAATATTTTAAGTTTGCAAATATGAGTTTATTCTTGGCATATATTAACTTAATACCCATAGTACCCTTGGATGGAGGTAATATTTGCAAAACTGTTTTAGAAGTCTTCCTGGATACAAGGACGGTTTCCGGCTACATAACCATGACGAATGCTTTTTTTATACTTTACCTGATAATCATAATCCATGTTTACAAGAATTATTTATATTTTTTGCTGGTTTGCATGGGGCTTAAGGGAATTGTGGATGAAAACAGGTACCTGCTTGAAAAATCCGTTTTAAACAAGTACCATTTAATTAAGGCAGAAAAAGAAAAAAATCTCTAAACAACTATGAAGGGCTTAGAGATTTAATTTTTTTACGATATGTTTGATTTCGGTTTTTAATACATTCTCATCAAAAAACATCTCATGCCTGAAAGCCGAATAATTTGCATTTTCTTCGATTAGTGAAGAAATTGTTGTATTGGTCAATTTTTCAATATCGGCACTTTTCATCATTCTTCCCTTTTTGGCTTCCTTTTTGTTAAATTTGTTAATCACGACAACAAAATTTGAAGCCTTTGAAGAAATTGCCCTGTCCGAGCTTATTTCTTTAACACAGGAAAAATCATTGTTGTTTATTGTTATGGCTGCATCGATTCTTGAAAAATCTATATACCAAGATGTTAAAGAATCCGCGTCAATTATTACATCATCAAAGTTTTCCGTGCCTTCAAACAGATTTATAAATAATTCCCTGTTCAACTCATCTATTTTACCGGGTATTCTGGGAGACGGCAAAAGATATAAATTCTCTTTAATTTCCATAACTGCCTGTTCCATGGAACAGGTTTTTTGCAATACATCCATCACATCATAAATAATATCTTCATTCACATTCAAATATTCCGATATTTTGACCTTTCCCGAGGATAAATCAACCATAAGGACCTTTCTGCCCGATCTTGAAAGCTCAACCGCAGTCTTTATGGTTATTATTGTTTTTCCTATTTTGTTCTTTTGTGAACCTGTTATTATAACACTCATAATATTTCTCCTTATAAAAATGACAATACCTTGAGATTCTTCACATGCGTTCAGAATGACACTGCGTGGGACAGTGAGGACCGTCCCTAGTGTCTCTAACAGGACGGTTCTCCGTGGACAATTGATGACAGTACCCCCGTCCCCTTGTCATCCCCTTGTCATCAATCAGCAAGACCGTTTATTTTCAAGTATTCTCCTATAACTTCCCTAACTATGGGAATGGGATAACGTCCCGAGCCTCCCTCAAAAAGCAGGCATGCAACTGCAATTTGTGGATCATCGTAAGGTGCAAACGCAACATACCATGCAAAATCATCGTAAGGCTCTCCGGTTTCAGGATTAATCCCCTGATTTTGAGCTGTACCGGTCTTGCTTCCCACTTCAACGGGGAATGTTGCAAAAGGTTTTGCACTGTCGTCATAAGAAACAAGCTTCATGCCGTATTTGACAACATCCAGATAGCTGTCGTCGGACAGGGGTATTCTTTCGGATTTTCTTAGGGGTATATAGTCTGTATGTCTGCCGTCGTATGTTTTAATTTCTTTAACCACGCTTACATTGTTTCTGTAGCCCCCGTTTGCGATGGAAGCCGTGTAGTTTGCCATCTGCAAGGTTGTATAGGCATTATTGCCCTGTCCTATGCTTATGTTTAAATTATCCCCCACGGTCCAGGTTGCCTGGTTTATATACGAATATTTTATTATATCCACCAAGGGTATATAATTGTCGTTAGTTTTTTCGGGGTTTAAGTTTAATGCTTCTAAACCTTCATAAACTTCCCCTCTCGTCATGGGCTCATCCCTGTCAATCCAGCTGACTATTTCTTCAACAATTTCGTTTTTCATGGATGCATCGATATCTACCCCGTCCTTAAGGTATCTCTCTATGTTTGATTCCAAGAATAATCTCAGATAAACCCTTATCCCGGATTTTTTTCCTTCTATGCTGGGTACCCCTCCGGATGCTTCCTGGGGTATGTCTATTTCAATCCCTGTTTTGGAATCTAAACCGAAATTCCTTGCCATGTCGACAATGTCTTCGGCGTCAACCTTAACCGTATGCTTTTGGTGGGTAGCCAAATTTTCTCCCAGCACCGTTGTGTAATAGTAAAAGTTGCAGGAATTCATTATTGCCTGATACAAGGTCTGGGCCCCGTGTCTTCCGCCGAACATATTATGAATCCAACAGCTGAAATACCTGTCCCCCACCTTCATGGTACCTGCGCAATATACCGTGGTGTTCGGGTTTACTCCCTTTTCTAAGGCAGCCAAGGATGTTATCATCTTAAATGTAGAGCCCGGCTGAATTGCGGAAAGCATTGCAATATTGTAGAGGGGTCTCGGAGCCAAGGGGTTTTTGGAATCATTCAAAAGGCTGTTCCAGTTCTCTGTGCTGATTCCCGTTGAAAACAGGTTCAAATCGTATGCAGGATAATTTGCCAAAGCCAAGACTTCGCTTGTTTTTACATCAAGGGCAACTAAGGCTCCCGAATAGGCGTTTTTATATCTGTCCTTAAAGTGGAAATCCCCCCATTCGCTTTCGAAAACACCGCCTTCACGGATTTTCTCAAGCCCTTTTTTCAAAGATTCCTCTGCTTTTTTCTGTAATCTCAGGTCAATGGTCAGGTATAAATCATCTCCCGGGACAGGGGCCTCGCTTGACACTGACCGGATGGTTCTTCCCACATTATTTACTTCAACAGTTTTTTTCCCTTTTTTCCCTCTCAAATAATCTTCGAATTTTTCTTCAAGGCCTGTCTTGCCTATGATATCCTCTGTGCTGTAGCCCTTTTCGACAACATATTCCTGTATTTCATAATCATGAGCAATTTTGCCCAAGTAGCCTATGATGTGGGAAGCACTCTCATGCTGGGGATAATACCTTAAAGGTTCGATTTCTATGTTTATTCCGTTTAATTCATGGGACCTTTCAGCGATCATGGCAACGGTCTTTTCCGAGATTCCGTAGCAGATATCTACCGGGTGGTAGGAGTAATAGCTGATTCTGTTGTACCTTTCCCTAATTACCATCATGTTTCGCATGTCATAATCATTGATGTCTTCTGATATTTCCAAGGACTCTCTAAGCATTTTGAAAACTTCTTCGGCTGAATAAACACCATCATCCTGAGCGGTTTCCACATTGTTTTTTATCCAGTTTATCTTGTTCCGTATGGGAGTGTATTCCCAATCGGTTATGGATATGGATGGATTGACATGTTTTAAGAGCTCAATTTGGGAATATTGTTTTATGTCATCATCGGTGATTAAATTATATAAGACGTCAAAGTTTTTAAATGCCAATTCCTTGACGAAATCATAGGCAGATGTGGAGTAATCCATATGCTGCTGGGCAAAATATTTATTTCTTATTTCCGTATCCGTGTATTCAAATATCCCGGTTTCACCGTCTTCCATAAACTTAACCGGCAAATCGGGATAGATTTCTTTCAACCTGTTTATGAGTATTTCTCCGGGCTTAACCTTTTCATTTCCCTTGTAGACAGTCTTAAGGAGGCTGTCTATGGAATTTTTCATGGTTAGAATGACAAAATCATCTTTTGCCGTTGTACTCAAGGTTATTTCTTCATTTGAGGCATTTAAATTTCTTTTAATATTTTCATATTCTTCATCCTGTATGAAAGAAAACTCGTTGAGTTTGATATTCGAGGCCAATCCTTCTTTTTTCAAAAATTCATAGGACAGTCTCCTGATTTTTGAATTTGAAAAAAGGGAAGATAGGTATTTGTTGTTGTTTACAAGCAAATGTTCCACTGCTTTTTCGGCAGATAAATTCTCTTTTAGATTGTTTTCCGACAGCCAAATCTGTATAGGGGTTTTTATCTCCGGTGCATCCTCATCCCTTTCATTTTCTTCACTTTCAATGGGCACCGTCATGTCTTCGATATACTCAAAGCTTTCGCCCTTTAATTCTATCGGAACTTCATCATCTAAAAGTGCAGCATGGACTCTTTGTTTCGGGGAAAAGTTTTCACCGTAGATTAGGGTGCTGAAATTCAACCACTCATGAATGTTCTCCTTTACCCTTTCTATTACTGTTTCTTCTGCTGTACGGTAGGTCAATACTTCGATTTCTTCTGTATTATCGGCACTGCTGTCCATTATTTCCAAACTCTCGTCGATATAATCGAATGTATCAAGTTCGATGGGAAAATCATCTATGGGTCTTTCTATGTTTTCGTCTAAAATCTTAGACAGTTTATATGCTATATCATTGAAGTCCGAAGGTTTTATTTCATCCGTATACATTTGTACCGTAAAGCTTGAAACATTGTCGGCAAGCAGGATGCCGTTTCTGTCAAAAATTTTTCCCCGGGGAGCCTTTACCGGTATATCTTTAATCTTCTTTATATCTGCTATCTGCCTGTATTCTTCCCCTTCAACAATGGTGAGAACGGCCATTCTGAAACCTAAAATGACCAGCATTACGACTATTACCATGTATAATATATTATAACGATTTTTAAAAAACTTTACCATTCCGCCTCATACCTTTACATTGAATCTATCAAATAAATACATCATGATTCTTGCCACAAACACAATGAGCACGGCATTTATCACCGTTTCCATAAATATGCCGGGCAATATTTTTGCTGCCAGATCTACCCTGTATCTTAAGAAGAACAAAATCAAATATAACAATATATGCATCACTATTGTTGATATTCCGGCTGCCACGCTGTAGATAAGCTTATTCTCCCTCAGCATTTCATCGCTGTAAGTTCCTATCAATGCTCCTATTAGAAAGTAAATCAAGGTATATAAACCAAAAATGCTGTAAATCATGGTATCGTACAAAAGACCCGTCAATATCCCTAAAATTCCTCCGCTTATTCCATCTGACATCATTGCAAATACCACCAATAAAATCAGTGAGAAATTCGGAATAACCTTGAAATGATTGAAAAAAACCAAAAATGATGTCTGGAACACAAATCCTAAAATTATTAAGGAAGACATAAGAATGAACTTTTTCATGTTTAAGCCTTTCGAAATATCTTATTTGGTAAGAACATATACCCTGTTTATCTTTGTAAAATCAACCGCAGGCTCAACAATAATCCTCAGGGTGGAAGCATCCGTGGTTTTAACAACATCTTTTACATCCCCTATATAGATATCAGGTATGTATACTTCACCGATTCCTGATGTAACAAGATTATCACCCGGTTCAGCACTGACCTTGCTGCTGAAAAAATACCCGGTTACGGTCCCGTCAATACTTCCCTGCAAAATCCCGCTTTCATCTGTTTCGATATTCCTGAAACTTACCTTGCAGCTTTCGTCTAAAAGGGTAATAACCTTGGACCAGCCGGATGATGTTTGAGTGACAATGCCTACAAGGCCTATCTGCACTATTCCCTCATCCGTCTTTACGGCTTGTATAACTATGTCGTTTTGTTCTATGCCGTCATTTTCACCCTTGTCAATTGTGAACCTGCTGAACCAATTGGAATCATCGATAGCAATTACTTGTCCAACAACATAGTCATATGAAAGGTTCTTCTTCATTTCATATTCCGTTTCCAAGGCTTCGGACTTGTTTATGATATTTTCCAATATCCTTACCTGCTCCCTGAGTTCATAGACGCTTTCAGTCAGCATAATGTTTTCTTCACGCATTTTGACGATTTCCTGGACTGAATAAAATGAATTGGTAAGGGTGTTGCCTGTCTTATAAACTATCTTTTGAAAGCCTGAAATCATGTTTCCAAAAAACCCTAAATCGGCCCCTCCCAATCGTCCGATTGATGACAGGCCAATCATTATCAGCAATATAAGGATTGTAAGAAAAAATAATATTTTCTTAAAATGCTCCTTCAAAAAGTTCATTTATTCACCGCTTTATAAGTTTTCACAGATTTTGCCCGCACCCAAGGCAACGCTTTGCAGTGGATTTTCGGCAATATATACTTTTATTCCGGTTTCCTTTTCTATAAATATGTCCAAGCCCTTCAATAAAGCTCCTCCCCCGCTCAAATAAATACCGTTTGTATAAATATCCGAAGACAGCTCGGGAGGTGTTCTTTCAAGTACCCTTCTTATGGCGTTAACAATTGAATTTATTGATTCAATAAGAGCTTCTCTGATTTCATCGCTCGTTATGGTTATTTTTATGGGAAGTCCCGACACAATGTCCCTTCCTCTTATTTCCATCTCCTCAGCTATTTCATCTTCCTTGTTCTCAATCTCGTCTTCTTCGCCTTGAGCTTCTTTGCTTCTGTTTATATAGTAATCCTTGCTGGCATTTCCTAAAACCATCTTAATATTCTCGGCAGTCACGATGCCGATATCCATTTTGTATTTGTTTTTAACATAGTCCTTGATATTTATATCAATATCGTCTCCGGCAATTCTAAGGGATTCGCTGGCAACGATTCCCCCCAATGATATAACTGCGATTTCCGTTGTGCCTCCTCCGATATCAACAACCATATTGCCGATGGGCCGGTCTACATTGAGACCTGCACCGATTGCAGCCGCCATAGGTTCTTCCACTAATTTTACCTTCCTTGCCCCTGCATCGTATGCAACTTCCTCCACGGCTCTTCTTTCAATTGAAGTAACACCTACCGGAACGCTTATAACTATATTTGATTTAATAAACCTTTTTTTGTTAAGAGCCTTGGCAATGAAATACTTTATCATGGCCCTTGTTATTTCAAAGTCTGCAATTACTCCGTTTTGCAAGGGTCTTATCGCAGTTATGGTTTTTGGTGTCCTCTCTAACATTGCTTTTGCATCGGCACCTACGGCACATACTTCATATGATGCCGTATTTATTGCCACAACCGATGGCTCGTTTAAAGTAATTCCCCTGCCGTTTACATATACCAAAGTGTTTGATGTTCCTAAATCAATTCCTATTTTTTGTGTAAAAAAGCTGAATAGTCCCATTTATGTATCCTTTCATATTAGATTAAACCTTCTTCTTTAAAGCTGAAATATACGCCGTCACCTATTATTATGTGATCCAGTATCTTTATTCCCAAGATTTTGCCGCATTCATCCAGCCTGTTGGTCAAAACAATATCTTCGTGGCTGGGCTCACATTCGCCGCTGGGGTGATTGTGAACCAATATTATGGATGATGCTAAATTTGTAACTGCTTCATAAAATACTTCTCTGGGATGAACGATTGAACTGTTTAGGCTGCCTACGGATATTTCGGAAATTTTTTTTATATTGTTTTTGGTGTCCAAGAGTATTATTTTAAAGTACTCTTTTTGATAATACCTCATTTCTTCCATCATGATGACGGCAGCATCATCAGGAGAAGAAATCTTTATTTTTTCGATTTTTAATGAGCTCATCCTCTTGCTTATTTCCGCAAGAGCCATGAGCTTCGAAGCTTTTACGTCGCTGATTCCCTTGTAGGACTTAAATTTTTCAATGGTGCCTTCCGCTATATTTCTTAATCCCTTGCCGTCTTCCTTCAAAATTCTCTGAGCAAGCATAACAACATTTTCTTCCTTGGTTCCTGTCCTTAAAATTACTGCAATCAGTTCTGAGTTAGACAATGCATTAGCCCCATATTTCAATAGCTTTTCCTGGGGCCTGTCATCCAGGGGTATTGACTTCATGGTGTAATTAGTATTGTCCATTTTATCCTCCACTATGCAATTATTTAATCACAGCAAGCTTACGGAAAAATGTTTTGTCAATAAACTATTCAGTTTTGCGACAGGCAGTCCCTTCACATTGTTGTAACAACCGTGTATTTCCTTAACCAATAATTCCCCGTATCCCTGAATGCCGTAGGCACCTGCTTTATCTGCATACTCACGGGTTTTTAAGTACCTTTCGATAAAATCCCCTGTAAGTTCATTGAATACAACTGAAGTTTTCTCATAATCCACTACCTTTTTTAAGCTCTCCGTGTCCATGATACAAATACCCGTAAAAACACAGTGAGTCTTTCCTGACAAAAAGCTGAGCATTTCATAAGCTTCTTTTTCATCTTTTGGCTTACCCATTATTTTGTCTAAATATACGACGGTATCTGCTGCAATTATGAGTGCATCTTCTTCGCATTTTGTAAGAATGTTAAAAGCTTTCTCAAAAGCTGATTTCATAACCGTTGTCTGGGGGTAATCAAAGGAATTTACCCTTTCTTCCGTTTCGGGCTTATAAATGGTTATGTCAGCATACTTTTTCAGGATTTCTATCCTTCTCGGAGAACTTGACGCCAATATTATCTTCTTCATATTTATCCTTACAGCTTCCTGTAAATTATTATTCCTGCTATCAATCCTATTATTCCGGCAACAGTCAGGCTTGCGCTGAATCCGAATGTAATGGTGACAATGCTTAAATCCAAGGTTGCCGGTCCAAAACCGATTCCTTCACCGTAATTCAGTATGGGGATCATATTAGAAAATGCCTTCCCCAAAATGGTTCCCGTTATGACGGATATAAGTATGAGCAGTATAAGTGAAACAGGATTGCTTCTCTTCATCTTAAGCCTCTCTTCCCAGTTTTAAAAGTGTTTTCTCTAAATTATCGGTTACAAAAATAGCCGTATAGCCCACAAAGCATCCGGTAAAAATACTAACCAATGACAAAATCGGCAGATAATAATACAGATCCATGGTTGTAAAAAGTATTGCAGCAACCGTTATTTGGGTTGAATTATGGGCCATTGCTCCTAAAACGCTTATTCCGATCAAGCTGAAAATATTTTTAAGATACTTGCAGCCTAAGGCCATTACAATCGTACTCACGATTCCGCTGGTTATGCTGTAAATAAAGGTAATCGGATTTGTAGCAATGAGCATTAAAAGAATGCTTCTTATTACTACTACAAGAAAAGCATCCTTGAAACCAAACACGACTACTACAGAGAGTATCACTATATTTGATAAGCCTAATTTTGCTCCGGGTGCAATGTAAGGCAGGGGTATCATGCCTTCTATTATGCTGAGTATCAGAGCTGCTGCCGTCAGCAGCGATAAAAATATATATCTTTGTGTTTTATTCATAGTATTCACTTTCTATTCCGCTATAAAATCTATTCCGCTTTCATCGCTTTCATCTACGATTTTTATAAACAACCCGTTGGGAAGACATGTGATCATCTCGCCGTTTCTTGATATTTTACCTTGGTACATACAGATTTTATCCGGACAGCTGGCATCTTGTATCCATATTTGTCCACCTTCGATGCGCAACCTGTTATAGCCCCCGGTCTCCGACTCTATAGTAATTTCATCTGCGATATCATCGGTAATCACATATTCTCTCACCAATCTATTCTCCGAATAAATGTAGGCTGTCTTATTATTGCTTTTAACAAACTGACTGCCGCCATATACAATCAATAAAACATTAATGATTATTATTCCTGCAATCAGCCCCATATCATACTTGTTTATCTTCTTTTTCATAGTCTTCCTTCATTAAGTCGTAATAAATGTTATTCTATCATCATTTAAACAAGATTTCAATATTCTTGTATCACTTAAGGAATTATTAAATTTTACTTTTCTATAACCATAAAATCGGTTACAAGTCTGGAAAGCTTATTATTTTTGTCATAACCGTAATAAGTAGGAAATGTTCCTTCATTCCAGCCGCTGGCAAAAACAATTATATTAAGTGAGCTTTTTTCATCCATGATTATGTCTGCCAAGGAGTTGTCGCTTTTTCTTACGGCTTCCTTTACCTTGGCTTCATAAGCTTCTAATTCTTCTTCGCTCATAAGATCCAGCATTTCCATAACTTTTTCGTCCATGAAGCAGGCAAGGCCGTTTTCAACTTCAAATCCCATGAACTCATCGTAGCTGAATCCTTTGGATGACTCTCCTTTCAACAATGCCATATCCCATTTTACAACATCATTGTCATTGAACCGGATCTCTGCTGCCACGGTCTGTCTTTTCCTTTTCCCGGCCTTACCGACATAGATGTATACACTATATGAGCCCGGCTTTACCCGCTCCGAAAAAGACTCGTCATCATACAGTAAGATGGGGTCAGTAGCTATAATTCGGC
This sequence comes from Tissierellia bacterium, assembly GCA_012520455.1. Lineage (GTDB taxonomy): Bacteria > Bacillota > Clostridia > Tissierellales > Sedimentibacteraceae > Sedimentibacter. The sequence goes on along the minus strand of JAAYOE010000120.1, from coordinate 13,659 downwards.
CTGTATTCAATTTCAGTTTTCCGGCTTCAATTTTTTCAATATCCATCCGGCCGAATTCCGTGTCTACCATATGTATATTGCCGTTTGTTATGCTGAGAACATCCATGTTTATATACATCTTTACCGCCTCTTTTTATTTCTTTCTTTCGTTTAGTATCTTAGTCAATTCGTCCATAAAGGTATCAATATCTTTAAACTTCTTGTAAACCGAAGCAAATCTCACATATGCCACGTCATCCACGTTTTGGAGCTCATTCATGACTAACTCTCCTATGAATTCCGTTGAAACTTCATTCTGGAAGGCATTGTAGAGCTGCTTTTCTACCTTGTCGGCAATTGCTTCTATCTGTTCAAGGCTTACTGACCTCTTATCGCAGGCGCGAATGAGGCCGTTTATTATTTTATCCCTGTTGTAGCCCTGCCTTGTGCCGTCTCTTTTTATAACGACAATTTGGGTTTCTTCTATTTTTTCGTATGTTGTGAAACGATGTCCGCATTCCATGCATTCCCTTCGACGTCTTATTTTGAACCCATCATCGGTAGGTCTTGTATCTATGACCTTGCTTTCCGTATAATTACACTTTGGACATCTCATATTTTTCTCCCTTTACTAATTAGGTATCACCAAGCACAGCAATGACAGATTATTTCAAGCTGCTCATGAATTTTTCCTCGTCGATTATGAATCTTTCATGAGTCCCTTCACCTATTTGTTTATCTTCATCATAAGCAGTTACCTTAAAAACTAATCTCCTTCTGTCTATTTCAATCAGCTCTGCTTCCGCCCATACCTTTTTCCCTACTCTTGTAGCACTTATATGCTTTACATTAACCAAGGTTCCAACCGTGGAGTGTCCCTCCGGCAGATAATCCTTTACGCAATTCATGGAAGCCGCTTCCATAAGTCCGATCATCATAGGGGTAGCGAACACCTCAGCGGCGCCGCTGCCGAAAATCTTCGCCGTATCTTCCATCTTGACGGTTTTTTCTTCCTTGTATTTTAACCCGATTGATAAATTTAATTCCATAAACTCCCTCCGGAAGGTTTTCTTATGGTATTATACAATAAAACTCCAAAAAATAAAAGAGGTTTTGAGATGAAAACCTCTTTTGCAGGAAAGGACCTTCCTTATTGTCTTTTCAAAGCTTCAACCGGCGGCAGGTTTGATGCGTTTATTGCCGGATAAACACCAAACAAGAGTCCTGATGCTAAGGCTACAAAGACGGCTATTTGAACCGAATCGAAGCTTACAACGGCAGTTAGCCCGTATCTTGCCACTATGCTTACCGCCCAGGCTCCTAAAAGGGTTCCTGCGACGCATCCTATTATGCTGACATAAACAGCCTCCAATAAAAACTGTATCAGCAAATCTTCCTTCTTTGCTCCTAATGCTCTCCTTACACCGATTTCACTTGTTCTTTCCGTTACGGCCACCAGCATTATATTCATGATCCCTATGCCGCCAACCAGCAAGGAAACCGCAGCAATACCTCCTAAGAGGACGGTCATTATCCTGTTTGCCTGGTCAGCTTCCTTGACTAAATTGTTTAAACTCGTAATTGTCAGAGGCTCTTCACCCTTTTCAAAAACATTTTCTTTTTCGCCCGGTTCTTCAGGTACCGGTTCAACCGGCTCCTCGACCGGCATGTCTATTCCTCCATCTTCGGCAGGAGGCTCTTCTCCCTGGTCGTTACCGGGTTTAATGTTGGTCCCAAGACCTATCTTCCTCTTGTATATCCTTCCAAGCTGTACCATGGCTAATTCCGCATCTTCCGCGCTGTCAGACTTAGCCCATATCTCCAGGATATCTCTTGTTTTCGCTATTTTCATGGCAGAGGTGTAAGGTATAACAATTTTATCGTCTATTCCGTCTCCCTTGCCTTCGCCCTTTTCTCCCAATACTCCTATTATCCTGTAGTTTATTCCGTCAATTTTCATTGAATGGCCCACGGGACTTCTCCCGTTTAAGAGTGAATTTGCAACATTGTATCCTAAGACTACAACCGGTGACCTCTGTTTTACATGGAGAGATGTAAAGAAGTTTCCGCTGACCACCGGGTGGTCTTTGATCTGAGGATAGTATTCGTTTACTCCGATTATATTCATTTCGCTTTCATCTCTTCGCCACCTGATGGGTGTTTCTTCCGTATAAATGACAGGGGTAGCGTACCGGATGCCTGTTACCCTCTCCGGTAGATTTTCTGCTTCTTCTATTTCAAATTTAACATTATCCGCATTTGATTTTATGACAATAACATTTTCGCCTAAGCTTTCGAATTGTTCAACTATAGACCTTCGTGCTCCTTCGCCTATACCCGTTAGCGAGATTACGGCTGCAACCCCTATGGATATGCCTAAAACGGTTAAAAATGTTCTGAGTAGATTTGACGTTATGCCGTCTAATGCCATCAATGCAGAAAATTTCAATCTTACCAGCAGATTTGAAATATTCTCTCTTTTTTGCATTATCATCACCCCTTAGTTTGCAACCGGCAGGATCGACCCGTTCTCCGGAACAGACTGGCTGGGCATTAAATCTTTGGTACTTCCCGTAACGACAAGCTGGCCTTCTTCCAAGCCGCTCAAAACTTCCACGTACATATCATTCATTAATCCTACTTCAATTTCAACTGCTTCTACCTCATTTTCGCCAACTAAGACTTCAACCATCTGCTTGCCGTTTTCTTCAAATACCGCCTCAATCGGAACAAGCAAGGTGTCCAGGGATTCTCCCGAATCAACAAAGCAGTTTGTATTCATACCAGGCCTTAAGCCTTCTCGGCCTTCCACTTTGATTTGTACGTTATATACGGTTTCCCCGGTCCTGTAATCGGTATAGGAGTCTAATCTCATGACCTCGCCTTCAAAGGTCTCCCCGGGAAGGGCATCAACCGTTACGGTAACAGGTGCGTCCTGGGCTATATAGAGGACATCCAAGTCGGATACGGTTGTGTAAATGTACATTTCATCTGTATTGTATACATCCATGAGCATCAGGGACCACTGGTCGCTTTGTTCGTTTGCTATGATCTCGTCCCCTTCCCTGTAGTTGACATAAGCAACCATTCCGTCCGTGGGGGCGGTAACCATCAGCTTAGAAGTCAGCTCGGATATCTTATCTATTTTTTTGTAAATGCTTTCTATTTCCTCATAAGCATTAGTGATGGCATCAACCTCATTTTGAATCAACTGGGTTACGTCACTTCCTGCTATGCGGACAAGGAGGTCTCCTTCTTCAACAAATTCATTGGTGCTCACATAAACTTCCGTTGCAACAACATTTGAATTTTCACCGCCATGGAGATAAGAATATGACACCTTCTTTTCATTTACGAAAGAGGTTACATCGCCCGAATAGGATAAGGCAGCTACCGGAGCACCGTTATTCTCGGTATAGATGGAGACAGTCATTCCCGGCTGTACAAGACCCGGATTGTCGGCTTCGATGGTACCTGTATGTACATAGGTCATGCCGTTGGGTACCTTGTTCTTGTTCAGTTTAGTTATGGTTCCGGAATAAAAACCGTCGAAGGCAAGCTGGGTCCCGTGTTCCGTAGCCTTTCTGTACTGGAGCAATATTTTTTGGCCTTCCTTCAAGCTGTCATATTCATATGTATTTACCTTGAAAGAAATTTTCACCCTGCTGTCATCCACAATGGTGGCAATATTGAAGTTTTCAACCTTTTCCCCTTCTTCAACCGTCAGCTCCGTTATTCGGCCCCGGATGGGTGCCCTGAATACTATCCCGTCATAAGCATTAACCTGGCTTACATCCGTGATGTCCTTATTGAGTATTTTCCCCAAGTTTGATAATTTCGTCTGTATATCTTCCTGTTTCTTTTGAATACCCTCGGTTAATTCATTCAAAATGTCCCCTAAATTTACGGCAGACAAACGGACTAAATTATCGCCTTTTTTTATCATGTCGTTGGGCTCAACAAAAACTTCTTCAATTTTATATGTAACAGATACGCTCATACCGTTTGAATCGGTTATCCCTACCGGTTTCGGCGCTGCTATTGACCCTCCCCAGTTGCCGCTTAACTGTCCGGTGATGTTAACTCCCTGCTTTATATCTCCTCTTTCCACGGCCTTGGTTGAGTATCTTGGCCCCGTTGAAGCCTGTAAATCATCAGAAATCAAAAATCTTGCCGTTAAATATCCGCCATAGAACACCAATCCTAACACTATAGCTATCGAAATAATCTTTTTATACATTTTTTACCTCCACTACTTCATCAGATACTATTTGTCCATCTACAAGCCTTATGATTCTTGAGCCGTATTCGGCGATTTGTTCTTCGTGAGTTACCTGTACTATCGTCATCGACTTTTTTTCGTTTAATTCTATAAATAATTCCATAATCATTTGACCGGATTTTGTGTCAAGGGCACCGGTGGGCTCATCCGCTAAAATTATTGAGGGATTGCCTGCTATGGCCCTGGCTATGGCCACCCTTTGCTGCTGGCCTCCGGACAGCTGGGCGGGCAAATGGGTCATCCTGTCCTTTAAACCCACTAACTCCAAGGCATTTTCAGCTAACTCCCGTCTTTTTTTACTGTTCACGCCCCTGTATATTAAAGGAATTTCAACATTTTTCAATGCGTTCATCCTGGGAAGTAAATGAAAACTTTGAAACACGAATCCTATGAACATATTTCTCATTTCGGACATTTTTGAATCGCTCAGTTTATTAACCTGATTACCGGCTAATTCATAGGTCCCGCTTGTAGAATGGTCCAAGCATCCGATTATGTTTAACAGGGTTGATTTTCCCGATCCGGAGGGGCCCATAATAGAAACAAATTCTTTTTCCTGAATCTTGAAGGAAACATCCTTTAAAGCTTCCACTTGTATTTGACCGGATTTATAAAGCTTGGAAATACCCTCCATTTTAATAATATCCATCTTCCACCTCTCTTTGCATTTCAGTCCATATATTAGACGTGTTACCTTAAGAAAAAGTTCAGGTAATTTTAATAATTTTTAAATAATTTTTATTTAAACAAGGGACACTGTGTGTCCCCTTTTTAAATGACTTGGTATTATCTTTAATCGGTTATTTGATTACGTCAATTAACAAGGAATCAATCCACACCTTATTTTCACCCTCATATTCCAAATAGACCCGCAGAACATCAGCATCCGTTACATTAATGGGCACCGTGAACTGGGACCATATATCATCGTATACATTTACCAAGGCATGAAAATTCGACTTCATCACCTCATCCTTATAGGCTTCAAAAACCAATTGAGCTTTAGTGTCGGTCTGAGATTTGATTTTTCCCGAAATCCCTATTTGTCTCATGAGCAGGTAATTATAGTCTTCGTCCGTAAAGTCAACTGCCGCAAATAAGGCCTTGACCTTTTCTTGACCCGGATTTTCTACCATGAGGGAGCTGTTTCCTTCTATGTATATTTCTTTATCCTTTTGAGCAACCGTGCCTTCATAGCCGATTTTTTCCAAGAGATCCCCGCTTAAATACTTGTCCGTGGATTCAAAATCAGGTACTTCTTCGGCAGGCGGGTTTTCTTCCGGGTTTTCCGTTGAATTCCCCGGAGGATTTTCGGGTGTGCTTACCGGGGGATCATTGTTAATTGCTGAAGCTTCATTGCCGTTTAATTTTTTAATTATCGTTGTCCCGGCTAAAAGCACTATAACAACGATAAGGAGAGACACAGCAGCTCTTTTAATATCTTTTATGATTTCTGCCTTTTCTCTCTTAGCAGGCTCTTCATCTTCCAAATAAATGTTGAGATAATCGTTGGAGTCTTCATCGTGTATTACGATGTCCGGCTCTTTCGGCTCTTCTTTGACTTCATCACCTGTCTCCTCACCGAAAATCATGGTGAAAATAGGCGAACTGTTCAGCTCTTTCAATGCATCCTTAGGGAATACATATTCTCTGGTGATGCATCTTACTATTATCTTTATTACATCCGGAGGTATATTATCGGATATGTTGTAATCAATTATTTCCGTACCGGAAAAAATCACATGGATAATGTTGCCTAATCTCTTGAAAGTTTCATTGTCAGCTATGTCATATTCCTGCTCAAATATAAGGTTGCAGTCAACGATGAGGTCATTGTTACCATCGATGTACAGTTTGTCCAAATCCATAATCTTCTGCTGGACTACATCAGTCATGTTAAATATATCCGAGGCTAAGTTAATTGCCTTTTCCGCAAGGTCAAACTGCTGCTTCATGGTAAGATTTTTCGCAAGGTCTGTTAATTTTCTGCAATCTGATTCTAACGATTTTGTAAATATGTAAACCCTATCCTCAGTGCTGTAGCATTCTAAAATATTGGATTTTAATTTTTTCAAATCCTGAACATTTATTAAATTAATTACTTTTTTGCTTGTTATAATATTTGAGTAAAAAATTGCACCCGTATCATTGTCCCTACATTCCAAAATTCTTTGGAATACATTTTCACAAATCGTGCGGATAATCCTGTAATTGTTATTCATAGCAGACCTCCGTATATTATTAACTATATATTAACAATTATTTCGACAAAAATAAAGACATTTTTGTAATTTATAACAAATTAATAAGGATGAGCCTATTCTTCCTCATCCTTATGAATTTCATATTCTACATTTTCAATAATATTTTTGTTTTCAGTCTTGTTGTTGGAATAATACTTCTTGGTCTTATCATAAATAACTGTCAATAAAAAACCCAGCATTACCAAATCATCCAATATTCCTAATCCCAATACGGGAGCAGGAATCAAATCCGCAGGACTCAATATGTAAATAAGGGGAATTATCACCCACCACTTTTCCCTCAGGGGTATGTTTTTATCAAATAAGAATTTGAATATAAATAAAATTCTGCCCATAACAGTATCTCATATTACAAAAACAACGTTAGGAAGTTTTTTTTGCAGCTTGGAAATAAAATTATTTGCCGGATTATTCGAGTGACCCAATACAATATGGGTGCAGTTTATTTCTTCCGCATAATCGACTATTGTCTTTATGACGTCTTTAGACCTTTTAACCACTAAATTTGCGGCCCCCACATCCTTGGTAATCTCGAATAAAAATTCCAATGCGTCACCGTCGCTCAAATTATATAAAAGCTTGTCATTTTCGTTTACAACATGTATTACGTTTAAGCAGCTGCCGTCTTCTCCTTTTGTTAGTTCCACTCCCTTTTTTATCAATTTCTCGCTGGTTTTTTGTCTTGTTACACATACCAATACACATTTAGGCATAACATATCTCCTTAAAATGGCGGGAATATGTGGGAATTGAACCCACCCGGGACGCTACGAAGGCCCCGCAACTGGTTTTGAAGACCAGGAGGCACACCAGCACCTATCTATTCCCATCAAAATAATACTATCATATTATGTTGATTAATTCAAGCTGATTTTACACTGGGGGAATGTGGGAAGAATAAAAAAACTGCATCATATTATTCATATATGCAGCTTTATATCAATCTTAAAATCCTTATTTTTCCTAATTCCTGTTTCTGAAATAGTATCCTACTCCCCACTTTGTAAGTATATACTTATATGACTTATTTTTAGTTTCTATTTTTTCTCTTAGCCTTCTCACATGAACATCAACGGTTCTTAAGTCGCCAAAGTACTCATATCCCCATATTATTTCCAATAGCTCCTCCCTGGAAAAGACCTTTCCCGGGTTGGTTATCAACAATAAGAGCAAATCAAATTCTTTTGCCGTAAGATTAATTTCCTGCTTATGAAGGCTGACTTTTCTTCCCAAGGCATTGATGGTAAAATCATCTACCACTAAAGTCTGTTCGTTTGCCCTCTGGCTTGTACCCCTTGTCCTTCTCAGAATTGCTTTCATCCGCGCCTTAAGCTCCAAAATGTTAAAAGGCTTGGTGATGTAATCATCGGCACCGTATTCCAATCCTAAGATTTTGCTCATGTCTTCATTGTTTGCCGATACAATCATAATGGGAACACCTGAGATTTCCCTGATTTTTTGACAAACTTCAAGACCATCCGTATCGGGAAGTATAAGATCAAGTATGACAATGTCGTACTCGTTTGCTGCGATCTTTTTTAAGGCTTCATTGCTGTCATCGGTCGATTCGACTTCGTAATTATCCTGCTCAAAACTGTACTTAATGTTCTTAATGGTTAAAAGATCGTCATCAACAATCAAGACCTTCATTTGTTACACTCCTTAAATTAGATTGTTACAGAAATTAAACTTTCATTAATCTTACATAATAAAATACGTTTTGTCAAGAAAAATCTTAATTTTATGTAAGATTTAGTAGAATTCTATCATTTTCTACCCTTTTTGTAAGTTTAATCATATCGAAGTGCTCCAAAAGGGCTATTGCCGTTTTCCTGTTTGTGTTGAGCAAATCCCTGTAGCCGGCAGCATTTATTCTGCCGTTTTTACCTAAGTAATCAATCAATAACCTCTTAGCTTCTTCATACAAGTCCATTGTTGTAATCATCTCATTAAATTTGAATAAATCCTTGTCCGAAACCATTAAGGAAATCACCTCTTCTGCCCTTGCATGGTTTATTTTTTCCGTCAGTTCTTCGGGCCTCAAAAATTCAAATTTTGCTGCATTAAGTATGCTTATCGCTCTTTCTTTGACCTTTGTATAATCCTCGTCATACTCCACCTTAAAGTAGGGAAGGGCTATGAATTCATCAAACGACTTCAATAACCCCCTCTCACAGAAGGATTGTATGACCGCATCAAACAATATTTGCTTAAGATCCGGAAGAAATTTGCTTTTTATTTCCGATTTTTTGGCCCCTTTTGCATACTTGTTATCCTTGTGATAGGCAAAGAGATATTTCTCCAGGCTTTCTTCCAATTCTCTTTCAAAACTCTTATGCCATACATACTTTTCATTCTTTACCGCAAAAAGGGAAATCCTTTCTTCTTGGTCCAATAATTCGATATTTTCTTTAACTTCAGCTTCCGTTAAAGCGGTGGTCTTTGCCAGGGAGGAAACAGATATAAGGTCTTTGGCTTCCTTGATTATCTTTTCTATTACATCGGCTCCGCTTCCCTTTTCCTTTACTTTAAGCTCTTCTATCAGGTCTTCGTCGAATCTTTTCCTTTTCTTGGGCACGGGTTCGATTATTTCTCCGCCCCCTATCGTTTCCAGGGGAGAGTAAAATCTTACGATGAATTTATCTCCCCTCCTTACGGCAATCTCTTCTTCTAATCTTAATTGAGCATAACAGCTTTCACCGGGGGTCAATTCATCCCTGTCAAGAAGGACTACCCTTGCCAGGATTTCGCTGGTGCCTGTATAAAAATGAAGCCTCGACCGGTTTATAACCACCCTCTTTGAGTCTTTAAGCAAATTAAGCTTAACATCCAGCATTTTGGTATTTCTCATGGAATTAACGGGGGCTATTACACATCCCCTGTAAATATCGGTCTTTTTGATGTTTGAAAGGTTTATTGCCGTTCTCTGCCCCGCGTAAGCTTTTTCTACATCAGATGAATGAACCTGTATATTTCTTATCCTGCACAGTTTATTGACCGGATAGATTTCTACTTCATCCCCCTTATTAAGAATACCTGAAATCAAGGTACCCGTTATGACCGTTCCAAAGCCCGTCATGGAAAAGACCCTGTCGATGGGAAGCCTTGCTATGGTGTTTAATTCTCTTTCCTTTATTGACTTATCGGCTATTTTGCTGATCTCCTCAATCAGCTTATCTATTCCGTATCCTGTTTTAGAGGATACTTCGACTATGGGAGCCCCCTCCAAAAAAGTGGACCCCAGCGACTCGGTTATGTCTTCCTTAACTAAGCTTATCCATTCTTTTTCAGCCAAATCGCACTTAGTCAAAACGACAATCCCGTTTTCTACTCCCAAGAGGTTTAAAATATTCAAATGCTCAGTTGTCTGGGGCATGATTCCTTCATCGGCTGCAATAACCAAGAGTACCATATCCATCCCCACAACTCCCGCAAGCATGTTCTTTATAAATTTTTCATGGCCGGGCACATCAACTATGCCGGCCTTGCTCCCATCGGGAAGGTCAAAGTAAGTAAATCCCAGATCAATGGTTATTCCTCGTCTTTTTTCTTCTTCCCACCTATCCGTTTCTCTTCCCGTCAAGGCTTTTATCAAGGTTGTCTTGCCGTGGTCTATATGTCCTGCCGTTCCGATAATAATATTTCTCATAAATCCTCCATGCACTATTTAAACATACTCTTAATCCCGTCATATATTATCTGGTCTTCCCCTTCCAAGACGGTCCTTAAATCTATGAGAAAAGTATCATTTACAACTCTTCCGATTATGGGAACCTCCAAATGCCTCAATTGCCTTTCAAAGGCGGCGCAGCTCATGGTTTCGGGCTTTATGCAAACTGCATGGCTCTTCATTTTCTCCAGCGGAAGAGCCCCTCCTCCTATTTGAGAAAAGCATTCTTCAACACTTATATTTAGCCCCTTAATTTCTTTTAACCTTTCTGCAAGAGCTTCAGCCCTCAGTCTTATATCTTCATTATTCATCTTCATCATTTTAAGGACAGGTATATTCTCTGAAGCTTTTTCCTGGTCAATGTATTCATGGAATATACTTTCCAACAGGGCTGCCGTAAACTTGTCTATCCTCAATGCCCTGTTTAAAGGATGCTTCTTTATTTTGTCAATATATTGTTTTTTCCCTACGATTATCCCTGCCTGGGGGCCTCCCAAAAGCTTGTCGCCGCTGAAGCACAATATGTCAACACCTGCCCTTATTGAATGCTGAACCGTAGGTTCATAAGTCAGGCCGAACCTTGTAAGGTCCATCAATACTCCGCTCCCGATATCCTCAATAACAGGCAGGTTGTATTTCCTGCCTAAATCTGATAACTCTTCAATTGAAACGCTTTCGGTAAAACCGACAATCCTGTAATTGCTTGTATGTACCTTAAGTAAGGCTGCGGTTTCCGAAGAAATCCTTTCTTCGTAATCATTTAAGCGGGTTTTATTTGTTGTCCCCACCTCAACTAATTTAGCGCCGCTTTGCTTCATAACGTCAGGAACCCTGAAGGACCCCCCTATTTCCACCAATTCTCCCCTTGATACAATTACTTCCTTATCCTTGGCCAAGGAAGACAATATCAACAATACGGCAGCCGCATTGTTGTTTACCGCCATGGCCGCCTCCGCACCGGTGATTTTTGAAACTATCTTTTCAAAATGCGAGTATCTGGACCCTCTGATTCCCGATTCCAAATCAAATTCAAGATTTGAATACCCTGTGGCAATACTTTTTGCTCTCTCTGCCGCATCAATAGAAATAGGTGCCCTGCCTAAATTAGTATGAAGGATCGTTCCCGTCCCGTTTATAACTTTCTTCATCTTATATGAGGATAACCTGTTTACCTGCAGGATTATGTTATTTATTAGGTTTTTAGTGAGTGAATTAATTTCTTCTTCTTTTTCAGGGTTGTCGCTGATAAAGGCTCTTATGTCTTCAGTGACCTTCCTGATGCATTCCAGCACTAAATCCCTGCTTGTATCATCCGATAATTCCTTGATTCTTTCATCTTCCATAATTATATCCACTTTAGGAATATTTCTGTAATACTTGTTTACATCCATTTCATGCTCCTCTCAATCAACCGCCTTATTGTATACTTATCAATTCCTTGAGTTTTTCAAAGGTTTTATCCCCGATTCCTTGTATGTTTTTAATTTCCTCTATTGAGCTGAACTTTTTGTTTGTCCTGTATTCAATAATCCTTTCTGCATACACTTCCCCGATTCCGGGAAGGGTCATCAGAAGCTCTGCGGAAGCAGTGTTGATATTAATTAAATTATTCGACTGGAAACTTTCCGCATTACTTTCTCCCTCTGCCGGTATATAAATCTTTTCTCCGTCGGTTAATTTTCCGGCCTTGTTTATATTCCGGGTAAATGCACCTTCTTCAAGGCCTCCTGCCATATTTATGGCATCTATTACCCTGCTTCCTTCAGCTAAAAGGTAAACCCCGGGATTTTTAACAGCTCCGTCAATATCAACATATATGTAGTCTTTCACATAATCTTTTTCATCCGTATCAACTTCAGTCAGGTCCGTAAAAACAATTTCTTTTTCCCTGCCTGCCAGTTTAATCCCCATGACAGCCATGATAATTATTGCAATGATTAAAACAAGGGCAAGTCCTTTTTTATAGACCCTGTTGTTCATGGCTCCCCCCGTACTTCCTATACCTTATTTTTATATCCCCATACCTTTTCCCCTCATACCATATAGTATACCTATTATATATTATTTGTCCATAAAAAACAAAAATATTGATTACAAATATAAAATTTTCTGCTATACTATATTTTGATTATTCATGAGGACAAAGGAGTAAGGCATGATAAGACGGATACTGTTCTATACATTAATATTCTCGTGTTTTTTTGCAAATATTGATAAGGCCTATGCAAGCCCTGCAATCTTATGTGAATCTGCGGTTTTAATTGATGGGGGAACCGGAACGATTTTGGCCCAAAAAAATGCAGATAAAAAAATGTACCCTGCCAGTTTGACAAAGATTATGACTGCTATTTTAGCTATAGAAATGGGAGAGTTAAGCGATGTTATCACGGTAGATGAGGATACTCCTTATGAGATAGAAGGTAGCCACATAGCATTGGAGCCCGGAGAAATACTTACCTTAAAAGATTTGCTCTATGCCCTGATGCTGCCATCGGCAAATGATGCAGCCTCGGTCATAGCTAAGCATTACGGAGGCAGCTTGGAGAACTTTGTAAAATTGATGAATGCCAAGGCAAGAGAATTGGGAGCCTTAAACACTAATTTTGCAAATCCCCACGGTCTTCATGACGAAAACCATTACACGACGGCAGCCGACTTAGCTTTAATAACCAAGTATGCGATGGAGAATGATACCTTCAGAAAAATCGTATCAACAACCAAATATGAAATTCAAACAACCAATAAGAAGGATGAGCCCAGATACTTCACATCCTTAAACAAGCTGATATACAATACAAGCCATAATCAGATCTATGTGGATGGAATGTACATAAGCCCCTATTATGAATATGCCACGGGAGCAAAGACAGGCTACACTCCCCAGGCCGGCAACTGTTTGGCAGCTACCGCCAAAAAAGACGGGACGGAGCTTATAGCTGTTATTTTGAAGGGAGTTTCTCTTGAAATGTATCAGGATGCCCATAATCTTTTCAATTACGGGTTTGAAGAATATGTATCCGCTACATTGGTGAGTAAAAACACCTTTATAAAGAATATAAAAATCGACAACGGAGATTCAAAAGAAATATCCGCCATTACAGAAAGGGATTTGACTGCTTTAGTTGCAAAGAACTCAATCGGTGATATTAAATCAAATGTATACATAGATGATATAAGCCTTCCTCTTGAAAAAAATCATGTGGTGGGAAGGATCGAATATACCTTAAAGGGTGAAGTAATAGGCACGGTTAATTTGATTTCTCCCATATCGGTCAAAAGCATAGCCGTAGACAAGCAAAATAATATTTTACTCTCCATTTTTAAGTTCATTGTTTATCTGATCCTGATCGCCCTAATTTCAATATTCCTGTTGAAAATTTACAACGACATAAGGGTCAGGGTCAACAGAAAGAAAAGAAAAAGAAAATATACCAACATATAATGGGACACTGGGGACGGTCCTT